>NZ_JAYGIF010000103.1:0-53328 GCF_034931345.1 Pseudanabaena sp. CCNP1317
CAATCTATTCCATTTCCCTTGGAAGGTGCTATTTTAATCCCTCTTGATTCGGTATAGCTCAAATGTATGACTGGTCTATATTTGAAGGCTATCTTGCAGGTTTTTACACGTATCCTGTAGCTACCCCGGATTCGGTGTAATCGATACGCCTAGTGCATCCGCCGCAATTCACCAACTTGAGGAAGCGCCAAATCAGATGGTTTATCAGTCACGCCAATCTCTCAAAGATCAGCATGGTAATACTTGGCAAACCGTTGCTTTCAAGCGATCGCGTCCTGATGGCAATAGTAGCTTTGAGTTGCGCCTAGTGGGATTTCCTAATTTAGTAGCGATCGATCATGCTCAGCCCTTAACTTTAAGCAATTCCTTGGGTAAAACCCTCACGGCTATTGATACCTCTAGCAATATTTTTAAAGAGGGAGCGCAGGCGAATGTCGGACAGTATGATCTGCAACCTTTGTTATCAGAATTGCAAGCGGAGATTCCTTTAAAGATTTCTTTGCCCACGCTCAAAGGTGATGCGATTAGTCTATCGGTTCCACCTTCATTAGTCGCAGAATGGCAAACTGTGGCGAATTATTAAAGCCCTCACAATCTCTCAAAAGCTATGGCGTACACGCAAGTTAGCTATACCGTTAGTTGCTAAAGATCCCCCTCAATCCCCCTTGTAAAGGGGGAAGAAGAAAATTCTCCCCCCTTTACAAGGGGGGCTGGGGGGGATCTACACCCCGAAACGAAGACAGAGAGAAGCTAAGGTCTTATAAAAATTTAAATTAACTTAGGAGAGAACAATGGCAGATTTATTTTCCCATGAATGGATGAAAGCTTTTGGTGAACTATGGAATGCTGATGCAGAGATTGTCAATGAACTTGCGAAGATACATTTTAACTCTGTAATTGGCTATGGCTTTGAAGATCAAGACAAACCCAGTGGAATACTGGTGGTTCAGGAAGGCAAGGTGGTTTTTGCAGGAGCCTATGATGGTCAGTCATTAAACTGGGATTTACGCGCCGATCGCCCCCATTGGCAAAAGTGGACGATTAAAGGCTTGGATATGTTGGGTTTGAGTATGGCGTATATGAGCCGCAAGCTGCAATTCCGCGTTGGCGACTACACAGCCATGATTAAAGATCCAAGGATGGCAAGTCCATTTATCAAATCATTTGCAGTGATGAGCAAGGTTTAGGAACCCTCTCCCCCCAGCTCCCTCTCCCATTAAGGGAGCTACCGTGTACACACAAGTCATAAAAACCTGTCAAGTCAACAATTATCTGCCCCCTAGCCCCCAATTCTGGGGGAACAAGAAAATAAAAGTCTTTCAAAGTCCCCCAGAATTGGGGGATTTAGGGGGCTTAGATCAATCGAAACGTAGACAGTTAGACTTGTGACACGGTAGTTCCCAAAAGGGTAGAGGGGCTAGGGGTGAGGGTCTGGTCAACTTCCACTTAACATCAGTAATTTTTAAAGGAATAACATCATGAAACCAAAATCAGCAGCTAAAAAACAAACTAGCCAACCCCTAGCTCCTTCGCCCCTATCTCCATCACAATTAAAGTCTCGCCAGAGTCAATTAATGGTAGTGGATGTGCGGGGATGGTTTGAGTATTTCATGGGACATATCGCAGGGGCAAAGAGAATGAGCCGCGATCGCATTCTTAAAGAAGTTCCCCAAGATCAAGCGATCGCGATTACTTGCCTATCTGGACATCGCAGCGATATGGCGGCGCAATGGCTAGTTGCTCAGGGCTACAGCAAAGTCTATAGCCTCAAGGGTGGTTTATTGGCTTGGCAAGGTGCGGGTTATTCTGTGCATCGTGGCAACCAACCTTAATTTTTTTAAGAACTGGCGTTAAATCGCAGGAGTGGAGATGGCTATGATCACAAATAAAATCACAAATAGTAAAACTCAGCATTTTTGGCAGTCGCTATTACAGAATAAACTGCTGTTGATTGGCTCAATTTCGGGCTTGGTTTTACTTTCGGGCGGCACGATCTGGTGGTTGACTCAAAGCAGTAAAAATGGACAGTCAGCCGCAAATTTGGCAGCGGCAAGTTCTACGGCAAATCCCATACAGGTAAAAACGGCGATCGCCCGTCAACAGGGTGTGAATAATCAGCGCGTGCTTACAGGCAGTGTCGAACCCTTAGAAACGGTGACGCTCACTAGTCGCGTGATGGGACAAATTCGCCAGTTAAATGTGCAGGAAGGCGATCGGGTCAAGGCTGGACAAGTACTGATTGACATTGATGTGGCGGACATTCAGGCACAGGGCAATCAAGCTCTGGCTGGGGTGAGCATGGCGCAGTCCAATTTTCAAAATGCGGAAGCGAGACTACAACAATCGATCGGACAACTGCTTGAAATTGAGTCGGACTTAACTGAGGCAATGCTTGAGCAAAGTCGGATGTCAAGGTTGCAAGCAGAGGGTGCGGTTAGTCAACAACTGCTCGATCAGGCAAATACGCGGGTAAAAATGAGTCAGGCGCGACTGCAACAAACCCAAGCAATGATTGGTCAATCGCAAGCCACGATGAATCAAGCCCAAGCACAGGTCAGTCAAGCCCAATCGCAAGTATCACAGGTTATGGCGAATCTCGACTATGGCACGATCTCGGCTCCCTTTGATGGGGTGGTGACACGCAAACATAGTGAGGTTGGGGCAATGGCTGGACCTGCACAACCTTTGTTGACCATTGAAAGTAGCGATCGCTTGCGATTTAGTACCCAAGTTCCTGAATCGATGATCTCGCAAGTTCGCACAGGGCAGAAAGTATCTATTTTGATCGATGCGCTTAATCGAGATGTCACGGGTACAGTCAGTCACATCATTCCATCAGCCGATCCCACTACTCGTAATTTCACGGTCAAAGTGACTTTGAATGGCACGGCTGGTGTAATTTCAGGGATGTTCGGTCGCCTGCAATTAACCAATCCCACCGTGGCGCAAAAAACTAGTGATCGCCAAGTTTTGATGATCCCTAAAAATGCGATCGTGCAGCAGTTTGGTATCACAGGCGTTTACAAAGTAGTTGCGGGGCAAGCCAATTTTCAGCCCATTACCACAGGACGGATCAATGGGGAAGTGATCGAAGTATTTTCAGGACTAACTGATGGCGAGCAATTAGTATTGCAACCATCTCCTGACCTCAAAAATGGAACTGCGGTTCAAGTCAATTAGTTCACCATCACGGTCATTTCACCATGTCTGAACCTATTAAAAACCCGCCCAAATACAGCCTGATTGGGCAAATCACAAACTATTTCATCAATTCCCAGTTGACAATTTTGGTGATTGCCGTGCTGGTGATTTTTGGGATTGGTGCGGTTGTTCTCACTCCCAAAGAAGAGAATCCCCAAATTATTGTCCCTGCGGCTGAGGTTTATCTTCCCTATGCAGGGGCTTCAGCCTCCGTTGTCGAACAAACCCTGACCAATCCCATTGAAGCCAAACTAAGGGAACTGTCGGGCGTTGAGCATATCTATTCCGCCTCGCAAGATTCGGGTGCAAAGGTAACTGTCCAGTTTGTCGTGGGACAGAACTGGGAAGACTCACTCTTTAAATTACAGAACCATCTCTATAGCAATCAGGACTTGCTGCCCAAGGGCGCAAGTTATCTGGTGAAGCCTGTAATTATTGACGATGTGCCGATTGTGACCCTGACGATTACGGGTAAAGACTACAGCGACAATCAATTGCGCCGCATCGGTGAACGTCTCTTAGAAGACCTTCGCAGCATTCCTAATACCGCCAATCTCGCGATTACTGGCGGACAACCCCGTGCGATTCGGGTCGATCTTGACCCTGACAAACTCGCCAGCTACAAACTCTCAGCACCGCAGATCGCTCAACGCCTCCAGAATGAAAATGTGCGGTTGCCTGCGGGGGATGTGTCCATTGGCAAAACTCGTTTATTTATTGATGGCGGCAATCTCTTTCAGTCCGTTAATGATGTTGGGGAGGTAATTGTCGGCTTTGGACAGGGTTCCAAGTCGCCGATTTATTTGCGGGATGTGGCGAATGTGATTTATGATTTTAGCGATCGCACAACAATCTCACGGATTAATTTTCGCCAAGATTGGGATATTAGCATTCCCTATCCCGACACCAAAGCCCAGCCTAAAGGCGAATTTGTAGCGCAACCTGCGATCACGATCGGCATTGCCAAGCAAAAGGGAACTAATGCTGTCACCGTTGCCCAACAGATTTTCCAACGGGTTGAAGAACTAAAACCGCAGTTACCATCGGGCATCACGATCGCCGTGACCCGTAATGATGGACAGACCGCCGATCGCGCTGTAGGGGATCTTTATCAAAGTTTAGGCATCGCCATTTTTACGGTGGTGGCGCTCCTCGTAATTTTCCTTGGTTGGCGCGAATCCTCGATTGTTGCCTTTGTGATTCCCTTGACCCTTGCGGGTACTCTCGCAGTGGGATTTGTTTCTGGACAAACGATCAATCGGATTACCCTATTTGCCTTGATTTTAGCTTTGGGAACGCTGGTGGATGATGCGATCGCCGTTACCGAAAACATTCATCGCTATTTTGAAGAAACGCCCAACATGAACTGGCGGCAGAAAACCCAAGCCGCAGTCATGGCGGTTAATGAATTGGGAACACCTGTCATTCTTTCCACAATTACGGTCATTCTTGCCTTTGTGCCGATGGCGTTTGTCACAGGCATGATGGGTCCCTATATGCAGCCCATTCCCTTTAATGTTCCCGTTGCCATGATCGTCAGTACCACCTTGGCGCTAACGATTACGCCCTTCTTGGCATTGCGGATGATTAAGATCATACAGGAAAATGGCGAACATCAATTAACTCCCATTGAAGATACAAAGATTTATCGTCTCTATGCAAAGTTGATGAATCCTTTACTCAACTCGGCAAGCCGTCGCCGTTTTGTGTTGTTCTTCATTACAGGATTGATGTTAGCTTCCTTCCTATTGCCGTTAACCCAAACGGTGAAGTTTAGAATGCTGCCCAAGGCGAATAAAGATACATTTTTAGTGCAGTTAGATACACCCTTGGGAACGGAGCTTACTGAAACCGATCGCATTGTGCAGGATCTCGAAGCAATTTTGCGGCAAAATCCTGAAACTACTAATTTTGAAACCTATGTGGGCATGGGCGCACCAATTGACTTTAACGGGATGCTGCGCGGTGCAATCGATCGCTTTGGTGAACATTACGCTGATATTCGCGTGCATCTCACCAATAAAGATGCCCGTTCTATTCAATCAGAAGGCATTGTTTTAAGTCTGCGTCCGAAACTAACAGAAGTTGCTCAAAAAAATAATGCGATCGTGAAATTAGTGGAAGATCCCCCAGGTCCGCCTGTGCGATCGACTATGCTTGCGGAAATCTATGGTTCTGACTATAACAAGCAGCGCCAACTGACTAAAGAAGTACGCGCTGTTTTTGCTCAAACCGCGCAGGTTGTGGATATTGATGATTCTGTGAAAAATCAAATTCCGCAGATGCGTCTGGTCGTTGATCGCGAAAAGGTCAACCGCGCAGGGCTGACTACGCAGGATGTGGCTCAGACCATTAACATGGCGATCGCAGGTTCGCAAGTCTCGATCATGAAAGTATCAGGCGAACTCGCCCCCGTTGGCATTCAAGTGCGTTTTGCCAATGCCAATCGCCAGAGCATTGACGATCTCAGTCGGATTCAATTACCGACTAGCCAAGGTTCCCTAGTGCCGCTAACGGAACTAGTCACCTTCACGCCTAGTACCGTCGATGAGCCGATCCTGCATAAGGATCAACGTCCCGTTACCTATGTCATGGGTGAAATGGGCGATCGCTCCTCGGTCTATGCCGTAATTGAACAAATCATTTACTTCTTTCAGAATCCCTTGCCCAAAGGTTATTACATTCAATGGGATGGGGAATGGAAACTCACGCTCGATGTATTCCGTGACTTGGGACTGGCGATGATGGTAGCGGTGGTACTGATTTATCTAATCCTCGTCGGACAGTTCCGTAGCTTCAAAGTACCGATGATCATTCTCGGTGCGATTCCCCTTGCCTTGATTGGGATTCTCTTAGTCTTTGCGGTAAATGGTGTTTATTTCAGTGCCACAGCAATGATCGGTGTAATTGCCCTTGCAGGGATTGTGGTCAGAAATGCGATCGTGCTTCTAGAATTTATCGGCGACAAGCTCAAGGAAGGCGGCGAATTAAAAGCTGCCATTCTCGAAGCAGGAGCAGTCAGATTTCGCCCAATTTTATTAACTAGCGTGACCACAATGCTAGGCACGCTCTCGATTCTGGGCGATCCTGTCTGGTCAGGTTTAGCATGGGCTTTGCTAGGTGGAATGTTAACTTCTTCTTTCCTGACTCTATTTATTATTCCGATTCTGTATTATGGCGATCGGATTACCCATAAAATCACAGAAGACGAGCAGGAAGATTTAGATGCTCCCGAATCTCCTAATTTCCCTTCCGATCAAAGTCCTATGCCTAGCTAATTAAATCCTATGGAACCAATTCACATTTCTTACTATTCCGATGTTCTCTGCATTTGGGCTTATATCGCCCAAATCCGCCTTGATGAACTAGCTGCTAACTTTCCCGATCAAGTGGAGATCGACTATCATTTTTTCCCTGTATTTGGCAATGCCCATGAAAAACTAGAAAAAAGTTGGCGCGATCGCGGCGGATTACGCGGCTATAGCAATCATGTGCATACAGTCGCGGCTAAGTTTCCCCATATCACCGTGCATCCCGATATCTGGGTCGTCAATACACCAACTTCAGCTACTTCCTGTCATCTATTTCTGAATGCAATTCAATTATTAGAAATCAAAGGGCTGATTCCTAAATCAGAGAAACTGTTTGAAAAAGCCAATTGGGAATTTCGCCGCGCCTTTTTTGTGGAAACTGCGGATGTTAGCGATCGCAAAGTACAGTTTCAGATTGCTGAGAAATTAGGTATTGCGATCGCCGATCTGCAAGCTCAAATTGATAGTGGCGAAGCCTATGCTTTGCTATCAAGGGATTTTGAGTTAATTCGCGAAAAAACTGTGTCCGTTAGCCCCACGATGATTTTTAACGAAGGGCGACAAAGACTAAATGGGAATGTCGGCTATCGAGTCATTGAGGCAAATATTCGTGAGTTGCTGAATAATCCCGAAGATGAACATTCTTGGTGTTAGACGAATGAATCTTAAAATTTCTTGAGAAAATTTACCAAAAAATTATTTGCCAACTATATTACTACCCAAGTATATTGCTAATTAAGCTAGTGATAAGCGCCTAATCCACTTCAAAAGAAATCATGGATATCCTATCAAATACCGTCGCACTGTCACGAATGCAATTTGCGTTAACCGCCATTTTTCATATGCTCTGGCCAGTTCTGACTACAGGCATGGCAATCTATCTCGTCATTGTCGAAGGACTATGGCTGAAGACCCGTAATCCTGATTACTACCGCCACGCTCGCTTCTGGTCAAAGTTATACGTTCTTAACTTCGGGATTGGCGTTGCCTCAGGGCTACCGATGGAATTTCAATTTGGGACAAACTGGGCTCCATTTTCGGAAGCAGTAGGTGATTTCTTTGGCAGCATTCTCGGATTTGAAGGCGCAATGGCTTTCATGCTCGAAGCAGGATTCTTAGGGATTATGTTATTTGGCTGGGAGCGAGTAAATCCAGCAATTCACTATCTCGCCACAATTATGGTTGCCTTCGGTGCAAACCTATCTACTTTCTGGATTTTAGTCGCTAACTCTTGGCTGCAAACGCCATCGGGCGGTGAGATGGTCAATGGTAAGTTTATTGTCAGTGACTACTTTCAGGCGATCGCCAATCCCTTTATGCTGAAAAGCGTATCGCATATGTTCTTTGCTACCCTCGAAACATCACTATTCGTAATCGGCGGTATTAGCGCTTGGTATATTCTCAACAATCGTCATCAAGCTTTTTTTACCAAATCGCTCAAAATTGTCCTAGCCGCTGCGATCGCTGTTACGCCTGTGCAGATTTACATCGGACACCTCAGTGCCGAACAAGTAGCCCAATATCAACCAACGAAACTGGCGGCGATGGAAGCCAAATGGGAAACTAGTCCTGCGGGACAGCCTGCGGATTGGAGTCTATTGGCAATTCCAGACGAAAAGACTCAAAGCAACAAATGGGAAATTACGATTCCCAACGGGCTTGGCTATGTTTTAGAATTTCAAAAGAACTTAACCTCACCCGTTCTCGGCTTAAAAGAATGGAAATATAGCGATCGCCCTCACATGGTGGGCTTGATATATTATGCTTTTCGGATCATGAGTGGGATTGGCTTTTTCCTAGCAGGACTGATGCTCTGGAGTGCCTTGCAATGGTTATTAGGCAATCTCTCTGCGGAAAAAATTGCTAAACAAAAATGGCTCCTCCGCACTTGGATTTTTGCTGCACCATTAGGTTATATTGCCGTAGAGTCGGGCTGGATTGTCCGATGTGTAGGACGACAACCTTGGACAATGTATGGACAGATTCGCACGGCTGATGCAGCTTCCCATGTTCCCGCAGGAAATGTATTAACTTCATTAACCCTATTTGCAGTGGTTTATTCGATCCTATTAGTTGCCACACTGTACTTTGGCAGCAGAATCATTCGTCATGGTCCGAATTTGGATATACCCATTCCGGGGCTAGACAACAAACTAGCCATCAATATGGAACCCGCGACATTCATTCCCGATCAACGTCCAGCAGAAACTCAATTGTAATCGAGAAGATAGGCAGCGCAGAGCGCTGCCTATCTTCTCATATGGCAAGGTTTTCAAAATTTTGAGTATGTGACTAATTCCTAGGTAAATTTCATGGAAGCATTAAAAGATTTTCTACCTCAAGTTTGGTTTGTGATTCTGGCTTTATTCTTATTCCTATACGTCATGCTGGATGGGTTCGATCTTGGTGTGGGCATCTTTTCTCTAACTAGTTCTGACGAAGAACGTCGTGGGATTTTGATGACTAGCCTCGGCAATATTTGGGATGCTAATGAAACTTGGCTAGTGATCATGGGAGGTGCATTATTTGGCGCATTTCCCCTCGCCTATGGCACAATTCTCAGTGCCTTATACATTCCCATCTTCATCATGATTTTCGGACTGATTTTTCGCGCCGTTGCCTTTGAATTTCGCGAACATTCCAGTAATAAAACATTTTGGAATTTTGCCTTTGGTGCTGGCAGTTTTATCGCGGCTCTCGGACAAGGCTTTGCCCTCGGTAGCGTCATAGCAGGGATTAAAGTTGATGCGTCTGGACATTTCATTGGTTCGTCTTGGGATTGGCTCGATTGGCGATCGCTCTTGGTTGCCCTCACCCTGATCCAAGGATATGTGCTGATTGGTTCTACCTATTTAATTTTGAAAACCGAAGGAGAATTACAAAAGACTCACTTCAGGACTGCAAAAATTGCCGCAATTACCACCTTCATCGGCGCAATTTTGATCACGATCGCCACGCCTGTAGTTTATGAAACCCTAAGAACAAAACTATTTAGCGCCCCCTTAGTATATGTTTTTGCGGTGATTCCCGTTATTGGCGTGTGGTTGATTTGGAATCTATTAAGCAGCCTTAACCGTGAGCAGGAAAACACTCCATTTGTCTGGACAATTCTGCTATTTCTGCTGACATTTATTGGTCTAGGATTAATCGTATTTCCTTACATTATTCCCAACCAAATCACCATTTATCAAGCCGCCGCCGCGCCCAGCGCTCTTGTGTTTATGCTCACTTTTATCGGTGTTCTCATTCCGATCATGCTATTTTACAACATCTACAACTATGTCGTATTTCGAGGCAAAGTTGTAGGTAGTGCCTATGGCGATTAAGCAGTTGTATTGACGATTGGGAGCAAGAGGACTGGAAAACATAAACCAGTAGGTCAAAAGTACAGCGCCAAGTGTTGTAGCAGATTAACTTTACTACTTGCTCCCCTAATCATCACAAGTCATCATTGTATTGGTTATACTTCAGGAAAGGGTAATTCTTGCATTTGTGCGATCGCCTAAATTTAACATCAAGTCCCCTATGAAAAATCTAGTTTTGATTGGTGGCGGACATAGCCATGCGATCGCCTTGCGGTTATTTGGTATCTATCCCTTGGCCACAGATATCCGCCTTACCCTAATCACTGATGTCGCAAACGCCCCCTATTCTGGAATGTTGCCTGGACACATTCTTGGCTATTACAGTTTTCAAGAATGTCATATTGATTTAGTGAATCTTGCTAAGTTCGCTCAGGCTGACTTAATTGTAGATCGAGCCATCAATTTGGATTTAGCTCATAAACAAGTGCTATGTCAAAACCATGCCCCGATTGACTTTGATTGGTTATCGATTGATATTGGCAGTACCCCTGACTCATCGGCGATTGTCGGGGTCGATCAATATACGATCGCCGCCAAACCTGTACCTCAGTTTTTGACCCATTGGCAACAGTTATTAACATCCTTAGAAAGCGCTCAAGCGATGCCGACTGATCGCCCGTTACGCATCGGCATTGTTGGCGGCGGCACTGGTGGAGTCGAATTAGCTTTCACAATTAAGTCACGAATAGAAGCCATTCTGCAATCGCAAGGATTATCGCCCATGGTTCTAGGAACTCAGTTGTTAGAAATTCATTTGTTTCATCGACAAGTAACCCTAATGACGGGCTATCCTACAAATGTAGGAAAACGCTTTGAACAAATTCTACTTAATCAAGGAATTTATGTACATCTAAGCGAAACTGTAAATTTCGTCAAACCTGATTCTGACAATCAATCCGAGCAATATCCCCTACAAACACCAAAAATAATCGGCTGCGAATCAGGATTCACATTACTATGCGATCGCATTTTTTGGCTCACTAATGCTATGGCTCCATCTTGGATTCGTGACTCAGGTTTAACCACTGACCAGAAAGACTTTATCCTCATTAACAATAAACTGCAATCTATTTCCCATCCCTACATTTTTGCCACAGGAGATATTGCTTCTAGTATTAGCCATCCCAGACCCAAAGCAGGAGTCTTCGCAGTACATCAAGGCAAACATCTATTTAAAAATTTACAGCGCATATCATCAGGTCAACCACTACTTCCTTTTTATCCCCAAAAGCATCATCTTTCGCTAATCGGCACTGGATATAAAATAGAATCTAGCGAAAAATATTTACAAGCGATGATCGCTTGGGGCGGACTATGTTTTGGTCCATCAAAACTACTCTGGTTTTGGAAAGAATCCATTGATCGTCAGTTTATGCAGCAATTTCGAGGATGAAATCACTGATATAGTCAAAAATCTGCAAGATAGCCGTTAAAGCTTTGCCCAGACTAGTTTTCAGAAACTATTTTAGATTTGTAGTCAATACCACAACTTCTCTAATCCAACTTTTCCGATGCTTTCAAAAAAGCACGTTTCGCCGCAATCTTATTCTTACGATTGGTATAACGCCTAAAACTCCTGACATCCCTATGCCTTGTCAACTCCATCGCCAAAGAAGGATCTAACTCATACTTCACAATCAAATTCGTGGCAAACGTATGCCTGCCCCGATGCGAATGTAAATCAATCCCCGTCTTCTTTGCCAGATCGTCCATCACATGACGAATACCCCAATATGTCAACCGCTTACCCTGACTACGATTAGAGCAAGACACAAACAAAGCACTATCAGGCAATAACTCGACCTCTTGCGCCCTCCTCCAATCCAAATAAGCATCTAAATCTTGAATACCCAACTTCGTCAAAGGCACTTCTCCCTTACTATCCCACTTCGCCTCCTTAATCACCAATTCCCCATTCACATAATCCTCAATATTCAGACGACAAACCTCCTCCGCCCGCAACCCATGCAATAAAATCGAAAACAAAGCCCGATCGCGTAACATCACTTTACTCAACTCAATCGCTTCATAAATCCGCAACACCTCCTCATCTTCCAAATCTTTAGCCACAGGATCGGGCAATCGCTCCTGCTGAATGCCAATCGTCGGATCGGCAACTACATATTCTGACAGCAACATCCATCGATAAAAAGATTTCAGAGTCCGCAGCACCCGATTAACCGAACTTAGTGCTAGTTCGCGTTCCTTCAACAAAAAAGTTTTAAACTGTGTCACTTTGCGCCGACTCACATCCACCCAAGCCAGATCGCACCAATCCATAAATATCCATAAGTCCGCTTGATAAGCCTTACGACTTTTCGGTTGCAAAGACCTCGATGCTAAAAATTCATCAACTCTTGCTTGGCGAAGGTCTGTGGCGGCGATCTCTTTGGGTGGTTCACCATAAACAACTAAAATTGGCTCTGGAATGGACATATCTGTATCAATTGATTAGTAATCTATCCACGAATCACAATGATTTCTCGCCCTGCGGGGCTAATGACATTCTCCGTCGTAGTCCGATCACTTAGTGGCGGCAAACCCTTTCGGCGATCAAATATCAAACTTATTCTAATGCTTGCAAAAATTGGCAGAAGTTCTCTATGTCTCTAACTAATAGTGTGTAACTTGTCATAAGCTTATCCGTTAGCTCAGAAATTCGATTACTTTCTAATTCAAATCCATAGCGATGAATTGCGACATGCCGAAAGCCCCGATATTCATTTAAATTGTGTAGAGTATCACTAAGAATCACAGGAGGTCTTGTATGTGGAATCTCCAGCGACATCTGTTCTAAAAGTAGCTTGTGAGAACTCGAACCTGTCGGCAAGTTGTTTTCCACTTCCTTGGCAATATCTTCAAAAATGCGTTCAACACCCATATAAAAATTTTGCAGACTAAAAGCAGTTGCATACCAATAGTCATCATCTGCTGTTGTTTTTGCTTTTTGAGCTTGTGAGAGGGCCAATTGCACAGTAGTAGCAACTTTGGTCAACTCGTTATTCAGTCTTGCAATCAGGACATTATAACCGTTCATAATTCCATACCTTGAGCGATCGCCTCAATCATGTAATCAGACGCATTTTCTACCTCGATGAGATCGATTGCAAATTCACTAAGACCTTGTAGTTTACCAACTGCTTGGAAATAGTCAGATTTTGATAAGTTCCACACAGCAAGATCTATATCTGAATCAGCATGGATTTTGGGTTGCAGCATTGACCCAAATAGAACTACTCTTGTTGCCCTAAACTGTTGACGTAGAATTCTTGCAGCTTGTTTAGCAGTTTCAACACCACGACTTTGCAACTGTCTGAGACTTTCTTGCCTTACTTGTTCCCTTTTTCTCGCTGCGAGAATGTAGCCATACATTTTGTCAGCATCAACAACATTTTTGCTTTCTGCCTTTCTCTCAGTTGTAGAAGAGAACAAAATGTGAGAGGAAAGTTTATTACTATTCATAATTATCTCCTCTAAGCCAGCAACGAATTTCATATAGGATCAAATATACAGTACAAGGCACTATGTAAGCTTGATCGATCCACACAGAAGATACTATTGTTTCAAGTAATACGATCTAAATACCGAAAAAATCTATGTCTACGAGAGCGATAATTGGCAAACAAATTGATGATGACTCTTATTTATCCGTGTATTTACATCGTGACGGCTATGTTGATTATGCAGGGGTACTCTTGCAAACACATTATGCAACAACAGAGCAAGTTGATCAGCTTCTAGCTTTAGGTAACATGAGTGTGCTGGGAATCTCGATCAACAATTGCTTATTTTATAACCGCGATACCCAAGAATCATGGGGAACAGAAAAACCCAAACTCAGAAATCTGCAAGAGATTTGTTCCGAAGAGTGGGTATATATTTGGGATGGGACTCAATGGCTGGGCAGTGAATCTAACTCGTTTAATCTTATTCCCATCCAAGAACTATTGGTATCTCAGTTTAGCTAAACCTCTGCATCCTAGTTTTTTATCTACATACTCATGACAGAACAATTATCAAAATTAGCTTTAGTGTAGAAGATGAGAGAAAGATGCCTAGAAAAAAGCCTAAAGGATTTGCAGGAGAAAAATCTAAGCACAACCAAGAAATGCAGAAATTAGATCAAGGCGACAATACAAAAGGCAATAACCCACCATTCTGGGTTGAGCTTTTCGTTAATGTCATGATGATATCTAAACTCATTTCGGCGATCGCACTATCAAATTTTCGCAAACCCAAAGATAAATAAATGTTTAACTAACGAGCAGATACCCCCTCAATATATCGCAACGCGCCAAGCAAAGTCCTCAAACCTTGAAAACACGTCAACCAAACTAAGCATAAATACTCATTCACATAAATTTAATGACAAATAAGTATTGATTATTTGCTCTAAGACTAATCTGAGATAAGTTGGAGAACTTAGGGGTGAAAATTATTAATGGCATCAGTTTTGTAATTATGACCATAAGTTTGCCGCTGCGGCAAACTTATGGTATCAACCTCTAGGACAAATGACTCTAACACATAGCCAGTCAGCGTTTTGATAGTAGATGTCCGCTATATTCAGTCTCCTTAAGCCCTTTAGCCCAGCCACAGGCAAAATTTGTCTGTGACTGGAGTGGTAAAATCAGCGATGGGAGAAAAATCCAGATGCAGCAGGAAGATAACACCACGCTGCTCAAGGCTTTTGGGAGCTTCAAGAGTTTACGGTTTTCGGCAAGCTTATGCTTCTTATTCCAGACTTTCGGCAAACTTATGCTTCCTTCTAGAAGGACGAATCTAGGAGAACCTAACGGTGAAATCGGTATTTCAAACTCAGTAGCGGCAAATTTATGGTGTCAATTGCGGCAAGCTTATGGTCATATTCACACAATAAAGCTTCAATAAACTGATTGCTAACTTCATGCGGTGAAAGGGAGGACATAAGCTCTAAAGCACACTTAATGTAGTGAAGTACGTTGATCGCCAACATCTGAAAGCAAGCGTTCAAAAGTTTCCCAACTCATTCCATGTAGTAAGACTCGATTTTCAGATAGTGGTCTGGACTTCTCAATTACGGCTGTAGCAGTTTGCTATCTTGATAAAGTTGGAGTTGTTCATCATGATTGTTTAAACAAGAATACAGGCAGTTGCAAAACTAGATCTTTGGCTATGTGATGGGATCTAAAAATTTAGGTTCAATCTAGCTTATCAAAGATCACTTCGGAGATCGCACATCTGGTAAAGTTAGCAAGAAGCCTAGTGAAAGTTGAAATATTAATGCAAAACCTTGAACAACTGATTGCACAAGAACTTTCGCTACGCCCCGAACAAGTCAAAAATGCCCTAGAGCTATTTGCTGAAGGTGCAACCCTCCCCTTTGTTGCTCGCTATCGTAAAGAGCGCACAGGGGAAATGAACGAGATTCAATTAAGAGATCTGCAAGATCGTTATGCGTATCTGACCGAGCTACGCGATCGCCAAGCCGTAATCATTCAAGCAATCTCTGAGCAAGGCAAGCTTACTGATGTTCTGCAAGCCAAAATAGAATCGTGTTTGCAAAAAACAGAACTTGAAGACCTTTATCTTCCCTATCGTCCCAAGCGAAGAACTAAAGCAGCGATCGCTAGAGAAAAAGGACTAGAGCCACTTGCCGAAGCCATCAAAGCATTTAACCGTCCCAACACTAATACCGCCTCCTTGCCTCAAGAAGCCGCCAAATATTTATCTGAACAAGTGAAAACTGTCGAAGAAGCTCTTAAAGGTGCATCAGATATTCTGGCTGAGGAAGTCGCTGAGAATGGAGAATATCGAGTTTACATCAGAAACTACTTGATACAAACAGGAGTATTTCTCTCAAAAATCAAGGCAGCACATCCAGTGGACACAACCAAGTTTGAGATGTACCGCGACTATCAAGCAAGAGTAAAAGCGATCGCCGCCCATAATCTCTTAGCCCTATTGCGAGGTGAAACCGAAGAAATCCTCACTCTCACTTTAGATTTTGAGGAAGACCATTTATTAACTTACCTAGATTCGCAGCAAATTCAGGCTAAAACCCCAGCCATCAGGCAGTTTTATCGTAACTACTCAGGCTGGAGATTTGGGAAGAAAGGGTTTCCAAGAAACACTTGTTTGAGTGTCTCCAAAACATTAACACCTTGCTTTCTGAGAGTCGAAATATAGCCACGAATGCGACAGAACATTTGAGCACCATTGAGAGAGCGAAAAGTGCCAGATACTTTCTGTTTGAGTTTGATCATGCGTAAATCACGCTCCGCCTGATTGTTATCAAAAGGAACACGAAAATCATACATAAAAGCCAAGACAGCCGATTGATTTTTTTGAAGACGGTCGAGTAAGTTCTTGGCTGGACTTTGTTTAAGACGACCTTTCCTTGGTGGGATATCAGGATCTATGGGGGGCGGCGGATTAGCTTTAAGTCCTTGGTCAATTAATTCCTGATAACGGCGCTCAAAATCCGCTAATTTTTCTGAGGGCAAAGCGCTGAATCCATCAGTTTTGGCAACTCCTATCTGGTCTTTGATTTCAACCAATAACGAGATCATCAGCTCTGCCCATAGCTGTTGGTAACGTTCAACGATAAATATCAATTCCCTTAGATGATGTGCATTGCACAATGCATGTTCACAATCATATTGGGCATAACTAGACAAACCATCATGGACACTGATACCGTCAAAGTTGGGCAGAATATCCATCGCATCCATGGCTATTTGACCCCGTTTGGTATGCATAAAGTAGTAGGTTAACCCTGATGTACTTGCCACATGCAACCACATCAGTTTACCTTTGACCCGCATCCCTGTTTCGTCAAAATGTCCTACTTCGGCAGCTTGCATCCCCTCTTTTAGATGCTGTTCTACGGGTTCTAATTGCCCATAGCAATATTCTCTTGCGTTGTAGATTGTCCCTTCCGATAGTTTGCAGTCAAATATGTCCCTGATTAGTTCCCGTACCCTCTCTGTTGGCAGTAATTGTCCCTCCATCAGATAGACAATTAATCCCTTTAGTCCTGAGCCATACTGGACTACGTTGCTCACATCGGCAGGAAATTTTCCTCGATTTAATAATCCGCAGTGGTTACAGCATTTTACTTCGGCTTGATGTTCTGTTACTTTTAGGACTATTGGTGGTAAATCATGCACTTGTCTTAAGTCCCAATTCAATATCTCTGTGCCCACTAACGAGGCTCCGCAGCTTTCACACTGGTCTGCGCGATGCACGATGATTTCATCGATTTCTTCTCGCCACTCTAATGTCTTGCCTTCATGCCCAATTTGTCCACCGCTTTGCCGTTCACTTTTTCCTCGCAAGCTTTTTGTTCGCTTCCCAAATCCGTCACTCGATGGCGGTTTGCTACTGTTTTGACTATCTTTCTTTGCCTGATTTTCTAATATTTCTAATCGCACTTCTAGTTGCTCTATCTTCTTCAATAGTCCTTCCACCAAAGCGATAACAGCATCTTCGCCTTGGTTGATACGAACGGCATAAAATTGCACTACGTTACCGAGGGTAAAGGTGCGCTGATGTTGATGTTGCATGGATTTCCAGAATTCTGGTACTCTTGGCGACATCAAATCCCTGAATTTGCGAAAGATCGGAAGTCCAAGTGTAAAAAGTTAGACCTCTGCCATAGCCAAAATAACGAGGTAGAGCTACAGCTTGAGAATTTTTGACCGATACTGGAAATCTTTGTCCATCGGAAGAGGAGAGAATACCACCACCCCAGATTTTACTCAGAGAATGGTGCAAGATCTCAGCTATGGTTAATTTCTACCAAGTCTTTGCTCTCGCAGAAAAACCTCATCCAATGATAGTAGAACATTTAGATAAGACGGTTCCTCTATCCAAGAATCTCTTTAACGTCGTGTCTCTATTGATAGGGGCTCAATTGGGAACTCTATTGCTAAAGCTATTTGAGAAGTTGCTAAACAAGATTGCAGCAATGTGTTAGCCTTGAAAGTAAGTAAAGATGAAATTTTGCAGTCTAAGACTACTAGAAATACCCTAACCAATATTTCTAGTAGTCAAGCTGTGATTCTGCTGTGAGTGGATTGATTTGCTATGACAGACGCAATTAACGAGATTGCCCAAGTATCAGAGATTGCTTTAAGTAATGGCGATCGCCTATTACAAGTTGGCTTAATTACGATCGCAGGAGGGGTTGGGTTTGTAGGAGGAGCGGTGATTATTTCTGCACTAAGCTTCCTCTTCAGTTGGTTTACTCCAAAATTCCTAACGGAAATCTACAGCAGAGTTGTGATTGCGTTTAAATCCGTGGTATTGACGTTAATTACTTTAGTAGCAATGGAATTAATGCTGCTGTTAATTCCTGCAACAGAATGGCTAAGCTGGATTGAATTTTGTTTAAGCGTAGGCATTACGATACTCAGTGGATGGCTTTTGTCCAGACTATTTAGAGACTTTTTTGATACCAAGATTTTAGGAATTACCTTTGCATCAAACCCTAAAGTTAAAGGTGAATCAATCTTTTTACTTCGCTATTTGGGTGACTTTGCGATCGCAATTACCTTGATTCTCTTCTTCTGTATCAAACATGATATTAACGTTGTCGGTATCGCCGCCAGTTTAGGAATTGGTGGTATTGCGATCGCCTTTGCCGCCCAGAAAACCTTAGAACAATTTTTAGGGGGAATTGTGTTAACTCTTGATCGACCGTTTACGGTGGGTGATTACATTGGTTTGTCCGATGGACCTACAGGCAAACAAGGTACATTTGGGCGAGTCGAAAGTATCGGTTTAAGGTCAACCAAAATCCGTACCTCTGGTAAAGGCACGCTCACGATTATTCCCAACAATGCCCTCACCCAAGCCACGATTGAAAATTTTTCGGGCGCAAAGAAAGTTATGTCCGTAATGATGATTGCTTTCCCGCAGCATTTATCAAATGAAGAGCAAGCATTGATCCGTCAAATCGTGATGGACAGCACCATCGACATTTTTGGCTTAGACTGGCGTAGCACCGAAGTTGCCTTTGGGGATGATAATGCTCAAATTTCATTCTTTATTTTGGGTTCCAATGAATTGTCAATGGAACTGAGAAGACAGTTGCTAGATCTTGCTAAACAACAAATTACCAAGCAGCTAAAAAATCAGAATATTTCTTTTACTCTAGATGAACCAACAATTTATGTGGATGCTCCAATCTCTATCTAAACAAATATTTAAACAGACAATTATAGCGTTTACCAATCTAGTGAAGTACGGGTTTGTTTCCCCGCCTTTGGCGGGGAAACAAACCTTTTTACCTCGCTTGCTTAAGCTAATCATATTATTTTTCGTGGGTTGGTTACTAATATTCATTCCTATTGGGTTTACGCAAATTTCATCGCCAAATTCTGTTCAAAAATTCAGTCCTAACTTTAGCGATGCTGGTGCCTCTGTGGTTGTTGATGGGATTCCACTGTTTGATTTGCAAGCAGTAGATCGCTTTACAGCTAAGGAGCGATCACAATTTGCAAATAATGTTCTTATTGAGGCGATCTCTACCTCGCCAAACATAAATATTGAGGTAAGGAATGATAGTAGTACCAGTGCCACATCTATTTCCTTAAATAGTGAATATCTGCTTACGGTCACAGCTAATGACGTGTTACCAGATTTTTCACCATTACAACAAGCTAATCGATGGCGGGAAATTCTAGAAACGGCGATTGCTAAAGCTAAGGAAGAAAGAACTCCTCAATATTTTTTGCAGCGAATTTTTTTGATTTTAATGGCGATTGCGGTATTAATCGGATTGAGGATTTTATTTGGTATAGCAACTCGAATATTTAAGCTTAAAACTGGAATTTTCAACAAAATTGCTTTTGGTTTAGGATGGGTTGCAATCGCGGGGCTTAGTTCTGAATGGTTCCCACTTTTCCGAAGCTGGCGTTACTATATTATTTCCCCATTTTTTGAAGCCCAATGGCTTATATTTTTCGGTGCTTTAATCGGCTCTTTTATATTTAGCCACTACGCTACAGATTTAGTAAAATTTGCCTTGAGAAAATTAGCCCCTCAATCTGTCGAAAAGATTTATCAAGATGTTATTCAACCTAGCGATCGCCTGTTGCGATTTGTAGTTCTTAATATTGCCATTAGTTGGTCTTTGATTTTACTAGAGTCCTTAGCGCCTGTTGCTTATAACCTAATCAAACCAATTTCCAATCTGCTTTTAACTGCTAGTTTATATTGGATATCTGTAAAATTAATTAGTCGATATTTGCGTACTTATGGATTCAAGATCGGTAGACACTTTAGCCCTAGTAGTGATGACGCAATACTTGTCTTTGAAACTATTATTAATATCCTCATTTTTATTATTGCTTTAGTTGCCTTTGCCAAAAGTCTTAACTTTGATCTAATTGGCTTAGTTGCAAGTTTAGGATTAGTTGGCTTAGCTGTTGCTTTTGCCGCACAAAAGATTCTTGAACAACTAATTGCCACTCTAGTTCTCTATCTAGATCGTCCTTTTGTAGTTGGTGACTACATCCGCTTACCTGCGGGAGAATTAGGGAAAGTAGAAAGCATTGGTTTGCGATCAACCAAAATTCGCTCTCTTGGCACTGGCACAATTATTATCATGCCCAATTCGATCTTAGTTAGTGTCGAGCTCGAAAATGTGACTCTAGCCAAAAAGATTATGGTGTTGCTATATATGAATTTTGCGGCAGTTTTAGGAGAACGCGAACTTGCGCTTGTGCAGCAAGTAATTGTGGATAAAACCTCTGCATTGTCTGGAATCGATGCGAATAGTACAAATATTTCTGATGCTGATGGTACGGGTAAACGATTGCGCGTTAGTTTCGCAATTCTCGGCTCTCAAGATAATGCGATCGAAGTGCGTAAACGTTTACTAGAGTTGGCAAGCATCGAAATTGCTAGATCTCTTTCAGAACAAGGAATTGTCTTTACGATGGAAGATCCGACAATTTATATACAATCCCCAATTACAATTTAACTGGTTCTCTAGTTTTTAAGGCTGATAACAATGGGTGTGACCAGAATTTGATGAACAGATTTAGAGTGAGAAGCTATAGCATCTGATTTTATCCCAGAACTGCTGTCATCGACTGTTGTTATAGCTCAAAGCTCTAAGACTCAAAACAACAGAAGCGCCCTTGTCTTTCCATTTCATGTCAGAGCAGCACAATCGAGCTTTGATAATTACTTTACAGGCTGCCTCGGTGATCCCCGAACCAATGGGTAAGTTGGCGGACATAGCTTCAACATAATGCATTTGATGATGATGATTGCGAAAATAAGTAGGGCTTACTGAAAAAGAAATAAAAGCATACAAGCAATGGTTTGCAAGGCGATCAAAAACTGATAAGATGCAAGGAAAAGTAAGGTCAATGACCAACTGAAAAACATTTCTCAGATTGAGCATTCAAGACATCGCAGCTTTTTCAATTTCCTCGTTAACCTTTTGGCTGGTTTGGTTGCTTATTCCTATCGAGAGACTAAACCTGCTTTGGATCTTCTCTTCAAAGACCTGCCTGCTCTACCTCCTGCTTGCTTTTAGTTTGTCGAACTCACGTTAGTTTAGATAAAACGGTTTAAAAAAAGACTAGTACTTTCCCAATCGAGTAGATAACGTTCAATAGTCTCAAGAGCATAAGATTCAGGGAGTAGAGGTTGAAACTTGCTAAAGCGATAGAGAGGAAGTTGAGCAAGGATATTGGATCGATGTGCTTCGCTTTGCCAGTCAAAATCCGATCGCAATCTATCTAAAGCCGATCGCAATAACTGCACACTCACCTCAGAGCCTTCAATACCAATTTTGAAGTTATCAGCAATGACTTTCCATTCAGGGTGGAGATCTGCTAGGAGATACTTGATTGTGTAATTAATTTGTCCACCTGCAAATGTCCACCATGTGACGCGATCGCCATCATCGATCGCAGTGAAAGATTGCTGACGGAGAAGAACACCCAGATCTTCACGTTTTTCTGTGAGAGCATAACGAGATTGAGCGTCTATGTAGGGATAGTCGATGTCGGTAGTAAGGATCTCGTAAATTTTTTGACAGAGTTCATAGCTGAGGATTTGCGGCGAAAAGCTATTCCAGTTAGGCTTTTTACCTTTTGGAGAGAGAATTACGCGAATTGAGCGTTCCTTGTGATCGATCGCTTCAACTAGCCAAGCTTTGCCACCTAAGAGAAAGGAACTCATACTTGGTACTAATTTATCGGCAAAGTCTTGTTCTAGAGAACCAACGGTATAACCTGCTGTGGTCTTGACTTTATAGAGAACTGGGCTACTGAATACGGCATAGAGTTCCATAAAGTTTTTGCGCCCAAATATCTTCTCGGCTCTTTCACCGATGGACAGTGAGCCGCCCGATTGAAAAAAATAACCTTCCCTAATGCCATGCTGAATCAAAATTTGATATTCTGTCTCCGCGATGCCCTGAAAATCAGGAATGAGCAATAATTGCTGCCAAGCAAGTTCGGGACTAATTGCGCCAAATTGCAAAGTCAGCGCCAGTAATTGATGGACTAAAACTGTCCATGTGCGGTTATGACACTTAACAGACTCCACCCAGCCCGATCGCGCTAATTCGGCAATGGCGATCGCTTGTAAGACCGTCTCAATATTTTCACAATAAAAGGTAGTGTTAGCAGCCTTACCTCCGCGTCTACCCGTGCGTCCCAATCTTTGCAAAAATGATGACACGGTACTCGGAGCATTGGCTTGGAGAACAAGATCAAGATCGCCAATATCAATTCCTAATTCGAGGGTACTGGTGCAGAGAATGCAAGCATTAGTTCCCTTTTGAAAGTTCTCTTCGGCGGTTTCGCGTTCAGTGCGAGAGACAGAACTATGATGCACAAATACATCGGTACTACGATCGCGCATTCGTTCCGCGACATCTTCCGCAAGCGCTCGACTTTGACAAAAGAATAAGCTCTTATTACCTAGGGCTTTGCGACTGGCTTCACGGGCGATCGCGCCAATCTCGTCACGCTGTAGGATAGCAATTTCACGCTTAGCAGGAATTTTTGGTGGATCAATCACGATTCTTTGACGCTGTGATGAGCCTTGCATCCAGTGGAGAATTTGCTCTGGATTGCCCACAGTGGCGCTCAGTCCAACTCGCTGCACATCATGGGCTTGAAATTTTAGAGGGTGCGGCGAAGCCGCGCCCTCTAAAATTTGGTTATTGGCGGCGGTAATTAGACGCTCTAGTACAGAGAGTAAATGTGTACCGCGATCGCTACCTGCGAGGGCGTGAATTTCATCAATAATTACTGCACGAAGATCACCGAAAAGCTTAGTGTGAGGGACTTTTGCTGATAGAAGCATCACTTCGATAGATTCGGGAGTAGTGAGGAGAACTTCGGCAGGTTCCTTGAGAAAAGCTTGCTTATCTTTCCCTTTAATATCGCCATGCCAGACAAAACTGCGTAAGCCCACCATTTCGGTATAAGTGGCAAAGCGATCGCATTGATTATTGAGCAGAGCTTTGATCGGCGCGATGTAGAGTATGCCCACGCCCTGCGGTTCATTTTCAATTAAATTTGCTAATAGCGGAAATATGGCGGCTTCAGTTTTGCCCCCTGCGGTCGGCGCGAGAACGACAGCATTTTTACCATCAAGGATGGCTTGACCTGCTAGTTCTTGGACGGGGCGTAATGATGACCAACCGAGGCGATCAGCGATCGCCTGTTGTAGTCGGGGCGGAAATCTGGCAAAAGTGGAATGCATGATTAAAAATCCATAGAAAGCGCAAAATTTTCCCTCACCCCCTAGCCCCCTCTCCCAAGTGGGGAGAAGGGGCTGGGGGATGAGGGTCTAAAATTCAACAACGGCGTAAACTTCATTTTCTTCTGGTTCAGGATCGTAATAGGGCAGACCTGACTTAATACGAAGTTCATCATCATTGAGGGTATCTGCGGGCAGAGCTAATGCACTGATCGGATCGAAGTCAGGGTTATCGGCAACTAAATCCAGAAGATTCACATATTGTCGTAAAAACTGACGCGGCACTACCCCCACATCGCCTTTAAATCCTTTAGTTACTTCTGCAATCAGGCGATCGATAAATTCAAGGGTGATTTTCCGTTCTAAATGAATGCGATCGCCATCGTTAAAAAGTTCACGCAGTCTGAGAGCAACTTCCTTTAAACGAATGGCATCAAAGGGGGTGAGTTCCAATTGGGGCTGACGCGGACTACTAAAACCGCTATAGGTTTCAAACTTGATGCGATCGTGAAGCGGTGTTAGTCCCGCAATGCCACGCTTCGTATCAAAAAAGTCAGGCGTACCTGTAAAAATCCAGAGCAATCCATGAAAGCGATCGGCGGCATCACAGATTTGACGAATACCATTTAAGGATTTACCGCGCACGTCTTGACGCATTCGCAAGATCGTTTCTGCTTCATCAATGACGATCGCCCAGCCCTTGTAACCTGCCGCCTTGACGATCTGCAAAATGCCAAGTAAATAGTCGAGGGCTTCACGGCTGCCAATATCGCCTTTAATCCCTGCAATTTTTTTGGCGCTTGCTGCAACATTTTCACTGCCTGATAGCCAAGAAATGAGGGCGCTGGCTTCGGCAAAGTTTCCCTGTTGCTTGAGGGTAAAGATGGTTCGCAATACTCGTGTCATGTCTTCAGGAACTTGTCCACCTGTCATCGAGGCAAGTTCTTCATCGAGGCGATCGCGCACCGCATCATCAAAATTAGGATCATCTTCATCTTTCCCCCCTGCGATCAGCATATCTTCAACTCTCGCAATCCAGCGATCGAGAATGTCGCCTAGCGCTCCCCTTGGGCATACATTTGTGCCAAGTTCCTGTATGGCTTTGCGATAGACATCATCAAATTTATGGAAGTGCAGATCATTATCAGAAACAACTATAAAACTAGTGGCAAAACCGCGATCGCGGGCTTCGAGGGTGGCAAGGCGAGACATAAAGGTTTTACCGCAACCATAACCGCCACGCAAAAATTTAAATACGCCTTCACCATCAGCAGCGAGTTCGAGTTGGCGTTGGATTTCCTTCCGCGATCGATCTATGCCGACAGCAAAGGCTTCTAGCCCCCGTTCTGGAACAACTCCCGATCGCAGTTTTTCAAAAATATGTTCGGTATCCTTAGCGTTCAAATTCATAGCTACACAGTTTTATTTTTTAACTGACGTTACATGGAAGATTATAAGACCCTCACCCCTAGCCCCTCTCCCAAAAAGGGAGAGGGGAACAAGAAATTAGTCTTACTCCCCCTCGCCCTTAATGGGAGAGGGGGCTGGGGGGTGAGGGTTATCTCTTAATATACCGCTTACCTGAAGGGACATTTTCAGCTTGGACAGTAAAGGGAACTTTAGCAGTAAATTCATCAAACTTGCTCGCAAAACTTCGCGCTTTACGTGGTGAACCGAGCATTTGCACAAGTTCAGTTTCCACGATCGCGCCATGTTTTTCTAGATGCTCAAATACCTTGACGATCGCAGGATCATCAAAATTGTCTTGCCAGCGATCGCTAGTCGCACTTATCAACCCTTGATTTGGTTCAGGAACTAGATCGGGAATTAGATCTTGAATAGGATCTGGAATTTGTGGTTGTGCTTTAGCGATCCTATTTTTAATGGATGCTTTAACAGCTAACCGCTTAGTAATTGTGAGAACAGGAATTATACGCTCCTGTAAACTATTGCCACCGTGAGCAAAGGAAGCATTACTGAGTTTAGATTTCCCCTTAAAAATAGCGGTGTCATTCCGAAATAGAAGATAACCTTCTTGACCATCATAATTGAGCGATCGCAATGGTACAGATACACAATCAGCCTCGCGGCGGTAATCATCGAGACGCACATAGCGGCGAGTAGCGGTGGCATATTCCACTTCCTTAACGGTGTGGTCGAGGAGCATGAAGCCATGATCGGCGGTGAGGATACAGGTATGAATCCCAATCTTTTGGAGATTATGGATCGCGGCTTTCAGTTGTTGAATCCAATTGGTAAATGTAACTAGACCCACATTTGCTTCACCTGCATCATCGATTTCGCGGCTATGGATGACGAGCAAGGCTGCCTTTTTAGCTTGACTTTCTAAAGCCTCACTGGTTGATTGGGCGACCTGTTGCAGCGAGAGACTGGATAACGAATGCCGATCGCGACTAGTACTAAAAGTGCGATCGCCCATTGCCCGCGCCCGACTATCAGGATCTTTGACCGTATATTCTCCCGCTTTAATGCCTTTACTAAAGTCTTTGCCATCGGGTAAGCGGATTTTGCCATCCTGCGACACAGGGGCGATCGCATTCATACCCATTGCCGTAATCGTAGGTAGTTCGGCATAGCAGCCGATGAGGTCAGTCTGGAACTCCTCTTGATTGAATTTGTTTCTTAATTCCATTGCCATTTCATAGCGAAAGGCATCGACGAGGAACAGAGCAACGCGATCTCCTTGTTCAGCTTGTCCTAGAGAAGGATGGCGCGAAGCGCCATCCTTCTCTGGAGTAGTAATCAATGGCAAACAGTGACGCTCAAAAATATGGCGCTGCTGTAATTCCTCTTCAGGTAAGAAGCCCACCCGATCGCATAATTTCGCAAAGTCTCGCGCCAAATCATCTGCCCAATCACGATAAAGCTGGCGCAAAAAATGTGTCACTTTCTCCATTGACGCATATTGTGGCAGGTTACTATTTGTGGTTATTTGCAAGCGTAGTTGTTCAAAGCCGCGATGGTAAGAATCGACAATCCAAGCCTTTTGGGTATAGAGATCAAGGGCTTCGCGTAAAGTTGTCACCCCGTTTAAGACATGATGGTGTTGCGTAATTACCTGTCCAAACTGGGCGGCTCTTAAGACCCAAAACCACAGGCGGCGTTTTTGAGAATCGTGGAGAATCCAAAGGGAAGGCTCTTTCAGTCGCGATCGCCCCCAGATGATCACCTGTTGCCAATTTTGCGCGAGCAGGGCTTGAATAGAGGCATTGAGCATAACTCGATCTTCGGTGGCGAAGGTGTCAATTTTGCCGAGATCATGGGGCGTGATTTGTTCGAGTTCCAATTTGATTTTGGCTTCGACTTCTTCAGCGATCGCAATGTAACGCAGGGGATGGCGATCACGGAGATGGTTAATTAGATTTTGACATTGTGCTTGTAATAATTTGGGAAGCGATCGCAAGGGTTGTAATTCGGGCAGATAGGGCGATCGGGTGAGGTCGTTGGTATATTCCACACACATCAACCAAGCGACAAAGGCAAATTCTAAATGGTCTATATCTACAGCATCATTCTTAAGGAAAAATTGTAAAAAGGCGATATCCATTCCTGTATGAATATAAAAATGTTCGATCAGAATATTTAGCTCGGCTGCACTATGGATTTTGGTGCGGAGATTGCTATCTTGATTGAGCAAACCATCGAGAATCCATTGATGATCTAACCCTGCTAAATAATTACGGAATTCATCACCAAGGTCGCCAGTTGAAGAATTATGTCGATTTAATTGTTGATCTAGCCAAGTTTCGGCTCCTGCGAGGGTAAGGTCGGTCGTTTTTAGAAAATCTGCGATCGCATCAGGAGCGACTTTACCTGTAACTGCTTCACGCACAAGGGTAGGTAGGGCTTTTTCGTAGCGTTTTCCTGCTCGATAGAGTTCTAATAATGGAGTTTGCTTAACTGTTTGGGTGTTGTGGTTTGGTAAATGGATTAATAGCCGATCAGGATCAAGTCCATTGCCATAGTTTTCTAGTTGCAGCAATAATTCCAGATAGCTCCCCCGAAAGCCCACCACAGGAAAGTCAAAATTCCCTGTTTGATAACGAGTGATTAGGCGATCAACAAATTCGGTATAGCGGCTCTCAGCATCTAGCCAAATCACTATTCCCTGACGGCGGATGCTTTGTTTAATGTCTTGTTCGAGATAGTCAGCGATCGGATTAGTCATAACGGTAAATAATAGATTTGCCCATCTAAGTCTTCAGGCTGACAACATTCAAATATTAAGACGATATCAGCGAGTGTTTTAAGCAGATTGTGTAGACTGACGGGCAGCAATGCGATCGCGTAAATGTTGAGGGTTAAATCTTGCCTGATTTGTTTGCTGAATAATTTTCGCTTGCTGCTGGCGTTGAGTCAGATAAGTTTCAACTTCGTGCTGATGGTTGAGGTAGTAAGCGATCGCAGCGTAAACATCGGCTAATTTTAGAGAAGGATAGCGAAAGGCAATTTCATCGGCAGTGGCTCCCTGTTGATAAACAGAGATAATCGTATCAAGGGTGACACGAGTGCCACCAATACGGACAACTCCATCAGCATCAAGTTTTAGGGGTATTGGTTGAGGAGCGATCGCAAGCATATTTTCTCCCTATAGTTTGGTATTGTGACAAAATGATCGTAACAGTTTATTCATGCTTATTCATTTGTTATCAGGAGAAAAGTAAATGACTCAAGCAATTTCACCACCACAATCAATAAGCAAGGATATATACGATCGCGATTTGCATTTGTGGTTAGAGACAGCGATCGCCCAGTTAAAGGCGGGTGATTTAGAGAATTTGGATGTAGAAAATTTGATTGAGGAGTTAGAGGGTTTGGCAGGACGCGATCGCAAAGAATTAGATAGCAGATTAATTACTTTGCTAGAACATATCCTCAAACGCTGCTATGTCAATCTGCCTGATTGTTTTAAGGGTTGGCAAAATACGATTCTCACGCAAAGGGATGAACTCAGCTTGCTACTGGAACAATCACCAAGTTTGCGCCGCTATTTTAGCGATCGCTTTGATCGCAGTTTTCAGGCAGCTTTACGCAGGGTCGATGATGGCTATCCTAGCTGTCAATTTCCTAAAACATGGCAATTTGAGCGCGATGTCGATGCATTGTTGAGCGTCAAGTTTTGGGAATTGTAATCGGTATCGATAGGCGTAGGGGCATAGCATTCCTGCGACTATCTTGGCTTGTGGCAACCATTTTGAAACAGGAATGCTTTGCCCTCTTGGATGTTGGCAAGACCCTCACCCCTAGCCCCTCTCCCAAGATGGGAGAGGGGAACCAGAAAATAGTCTTACCCCCCCTCGCCCTTAATGGGAGAGGGGGCTGGGGGGTGAGGGTTTATTCTTCCTGCAATTCAAACGCCATTTGATCTTCTTCTTTGTTCTTTTTGCGATCCCTGCGTTTTTGTTCCTTTTGTCGCAAGTCTAAAACTAGCTCAGGATTGTCTCTGATAAACGCATCGCGCAAAGATTGGGAATCTGGTTCTGCGATATGAAAATCAGGGGCGATCTCATCTTGCAAACGCAGTTCCCACTCGTAGGCTTTGGCGGGGTGATATTTCCAGAAGACGCTGTGGGCAACGGCTAGGGATGGGTCTTTTTGGCATTTGGCATCGACGCGGCTGGGGAAATAGCGGGCTGCGAGGTGCGCCCAGTCATAGTCTTTTTTGTTTTGGGCGGTGCTGAGTTCTGACCACCATGTTTTGGGTTTGTTCCATTGGGGTTCGAGCAATGTCCAGAGGGCGGCGCTGTTGATCATTACGCCGTCATCGAGATCCATTTTGAAGGTGGCATCGACTTCACGGCGCGGATCGCTAGATTTTGTTGGTGGTGCGCCACGTTCAGCGATCGCTTGGACTTTGTTGATCAAGTCTTGCAGTTCTTCTTGGAGTTTGCATAGTTCGCTATAGCGTTTTTCGGCGGTGGCGATTGCCTTTGTGTCAGGTTGGTTACGCGCTGCCATGAGGTCGTTGATTTCACCGATGAGGTGGTTTTGGTCGGGGAGGAGGTGGTCAGCGAGGAGGGTTTGCAGGGTGTTGTCTGTCCATTGGTGTATGGGGATGATGGCGACAAAGTTCTTTTTGGTGGATGAGATGGGGAAGTAGATCGGGCGTTGGTCGTAGCGTTTGAGGTGGTCTTCTTTGAAGTAGTCTTGGCGCAACCATTCGCGGAGTGTTTTTTTGGTGATTTGGGAGCCATGTTCTGTCCATGCGTGATGGATGGGGGCGGCGGCGGGGTGGGTAAGGCGATCGCCGATTTCGGGGAGATCTTGGCTGTAGGCGGAGAGGTAGAGGATGGGAAGACCCTCACCCCCAGCCCCTCTCCCATTGAGGGAGAGGGGAGCAAGAGATTTAGAAGATAAATCTTCTCCCCCTTCTCCCGTTCTGGGAGAAGGGGGCTGGGGGGATGAGGGTGATTTTAAGCTACCACCCTCACCCCCAGCCCCTCTCCCATTGAGGGAGAGGGGAGCAAATTCTCTTGCTCCCCCTTCTCCCGTTCTGGGAGAAGGGGGCTGGGGGGATGAGGGTCTTCCAAACCGCCCCAATGCTAACCCCACGGCGTAGGAAATAAAGTCTTGGGCGGTGGGTGGGTCGTATTCGGGATGGTAGGGGGGGAGGGGTGTGCCTGCGGGTCGGTCTACGGCGGTTTGCGCCCATGTTTGGGCGGTGCGCCAAGGGCTAGGACGGGGGCTAATAAATTCTACGGATGTCTCGCGTCCTGCTTCATGTTCGCTAAATGCTTTTTCAAGTTCTCTAAATATCTCGTCTGCGGATTCTATGGGGAATAACGGAAGACGATTTACATCTCCAACTTCAAAACCTACACCTGGATTTAGTGACTGTAAAATTTGTTTGCCAAGCTGACTATTCATCAAACATACTAGACTTGATGGATTATCAGAATATATAGAAGAACCTTTATTACCTAAAATACTCGGATATCTATGTATTCTAGAAAGAAAAGATTGTCCAATCATTGCAAAAGCAATTCCTTTACCATAAAAATATTTTTCGCTTGATAAAATAAAAGCCTCTCTATTTGTCTGGGTAGATTTTAGAAGCTTTATTTCTAACGCCTTATATTTCCAGTTCACTAAAAATCTTAAAGGCTCAATCCAAGCTAATCCAGAAGCTCCATTAATAAATGGATGCCATGTATTTTTTGAAGGATATTCTTTCCATAAATCTTTACAAAAACTAAATTGTATAAATTCACTTTCCCAAGGACTTCTAACAAATCTTGTATTATCTCCTGTTGATTGCGCGGCTCTTCCTGGAGAAACTTCTTCAATTTTCGGAGTTTCGGCGTAGCGTTTGAGAAAGGCATCATCCCACCAGTAAATGAGAGGCTTTTCTTTGATGACATTAAAATTTTGCGTTTTGAACTCATATCTTCCCACTTGAGCCAATAAAGCCGCACGTTTATTTGGTGTTTGTTGAGAAGATTCGCTAATTTGTGAAGTTTTTGGCTGAATTGCAATACTTAATCGATCAGAAGGTTTTGATTTTCGAAAAATTGTCATAGAAACCGATACAACTTGACCAGAAATTCCTTCAAACGCACCCGTTTCTAAATCTCCTAACAATCGCAAATCATAACTCTCAATCAAAAACTCCCGAATCGCCGAATACTGACTGATAAACATCCAATTTCGCATCGTCAGCAACGCCGAAAACCCACCATCCTTCGCCAACTCCAAACCACGCTGCAAAAACGCCGCATAGAGATCCGCCTTCCCCTTGGGGTAATGCTTCGACAAATGACCAGCATCCGCCATCTTACTTGTCCCCTGATACGGCGGATTGCCAATCACCAGATCATACTGACCCTCCCGCACCATCCGCACAAACCTCACCCCCGCCGCCAACTGCTCACCCCACAACCGCACCCCCAGATCATCACTCTGCGACCTTTGCTGCAAAAACCTCTCCAACGCCTCCAAAATACTTGACTGAGCTTGAGTAGCATTAAATTTGCCCTCACCCCCAGCCCCTCTCCCAGAACGGGAGAGGGGAGCAAGAGAAAGAGAAGATAAATCTTCTCTCCCTTGTGCCTCAGAACGGGAGAGGGGAGCAAGACTTCTTTCTCCCCCTTCTCCCTCCTTGGGAGAAGGGGGCAGGGGGGATGAGGGCAAAATCGACAACTGCAAAGGTTGATTAATCTGTGCTTCATAATCAGCGATCGCCTGTGTCACCGCCCCATCCACCTTCAGCAAACTACCCCACACATCCGCCCCCTTCAGCGCCTCCACAATCTGCATCGTCAACTTCGGCGGAATCCCCGTCGCCGATCGCACCTCGTCATAAAAATTCAACAACTCAGGATCATCCTTCGGCAAATTCGCCAAATTCAAATTCGCCGCCACCAAATTAATCTGCCTCGGCGCAGCATCCTTGCAAAGCCCCTTCGCCTTCAGCCACAACGCCGCCGCCGCCATCTGCACCGCCCGCGCATCAATATCAATCCCATAGAGATTATTTTCTAAAATGCTATTGGCAATTTCCGCATCCGTCCAAACCTTACCCCGATGCCGCGATTCTTCCTGATAAAAAGCAAACAGCAAGTCAAAAGCGATCACAAGGAAATGCCCCGACCCACAGGCAGGATCGATCAGTTTGAGGTGGCGGAGGGAAAGACCCTCACCCCCAGCCCCTCTCCCATTGAGGGAGAGGGGAGCAAGAGAGGAAACAGATAAATCTGCTTTCTTTTCTACTCTTGCCCCCCCTTCTCCCGTTCTGGGAGAAGGGGGCAGGGGGGATGAGGGACTCACAATCGCTTGACGAACAATATTGATAGCTTCGGCTAAATCTTCCTCAATAAGCTGACTACTCACTCGCACAAATCTAAGACCTAAAGATTCCAGTAGCTCTTGACGTTGGCGATCGTTTTCTTGTTGAGACTCATGAATTAAACCATCAACTTCAATAACCAAGCGTTCCGTAGCGCAATAAAAATCAACAACAAATACACCGATGGGCTGCTGTCTCCTGAACTTACGCCCTTCGATTTGGCGACTACGCAAAGCTTGCCATAGTAAATTTTCACTAGCAGTCGGTTCTTTGCGAAACTGTCGAGCCACTTCGACCATTTTGGCTTTGAGATGCGGGGGGATTTCCCAATATTCTTTGGTGTTAGGAAGACCCTCATCCCCCCTGCCCCCTTCTCCCATTAAGGGAGAAGGGGGAGTAAGAGAATTTTCTCCCCTCTCCCTTGATGGGAGAGGGGCTGGGGGTGAGGGTGGCTTCACCCAATACTTCCAACGCTGTTCTTGCTCATTCTCAATAGCCATCAACTCATCTAGCGCCACCTCCCCCGCCTCGCGCCTTTGCCGCCAAACTTGCCGCCGCGCTTCGAGATTTTCTAAGGTGCGATCGCTCACCGCCTCAGCAATCCAACCATTCAACCCACAAATATCCAGCCATTGATTATTCAAGCTATTTTGCAATAGCCACTCCACCATATAGCGCTCCGTAAACATCTGCGTCTTACTGGCGATTTCGTGCGGCTCCACCTTACCGCCATCATTCATCTTTTGATCAATGCTTTCCCGTTCAGGATCATTCCAATATTGATAGATCCAGCCCAAAGTCGTATCATCGCGCCATGCATCCGCCTCAACCTTGTCTAGCTCTTCCACTAAATACCGCAAAGTCAACGCAGGCATGGGAATAAGCTCAATATACCCATTCAACCCGCCGCGCCCAAATAAACCCGACAAGTCGATCGCCAGTTCATCAAACACCAAGCGCAACAATAACCCATAGCCCTGATCTTCCTCTTGCAAAAACTCTGGTGCATAGTCCCGAAATTCCTTAAAAGCGGCGCTCTGCCATCCCCCCGTCACCAATTTCGGCTTCAGCAACCCCATCGCCTCTAAATTCTTAATCACCGCCAACCGATTCAGCCAAGTCGCCGCCGCCAGTTTTTCGAGATCCTGCCGATGGCGATCGCGCAATTCCTGCTTTAATTTCGCTGATTGCTTGCCCTTATAAACCGCAAGATCCCCCTTCACCAATTCTTCTAAATATTTCTCTAATCGCTCCCGCTTACAATGACGCTCCTCATCTAGCTGCACCTGTTCTAGGTTTACGCCCATCAAGTATGTGGACTCAACGGCGTTGTGTAGGTCAGTAATCAGGCGATCGCGCAAATTGCGAATGGTTTTGGAGAGTTGAGCTTTAGTTGTAGGAGAGAGGTAGGTCATTTATGGAATTTTGACTCAATATTAATTCGGTATTGATTTGGTAGGGGCATAGCATTCCTGCAACCATCTAAGGCATCTCACTAGGTTTTGAATATAGGAATGCTTTGCCCTAAACTTAACGCTATCACAGCTAACTCACAATAGCGAAGAGGGTAGAGCATTTGCGGATCGAGATGTTGGTGGAAAGCTCAGGAATTGTGGCGCAAATGCTCTACCCCTACGAAACATAAAAATTACGGGGTCGGCGGCAAGATGTCACTGAGGGTGATCACAATTTCAGAAAAGGCGAGGGGAGCCGCTTTATTTGGCTCACAATTCAGTTATAAAGAGTGTGCGGCGATGCCGCGCACTCATATTTATTTATTTATTTTATCTATTCAATGCCTAGCGATCGCAACTTAGCCTGTAAAGCTTCCACTTGTTGCTGTGATTGCGATGCTCTTTCATCACTGGTGAGATAGCGATCTCCATTTTGATCGAACCAAGTCAAAACTTCACGCTGATAGGGGTCAGTTGGTAAAGTGCAACGCCCAATCCCCAAGCCGATCTCTGGCATCCAAAATGGTTTACTGTTCTGTAATTGCTGTAATTGATAATCACCATCAATTAATTGATATATTTCTAAGGGCAAGTGACCATCACGCCGACAAAATTCGGGATTATAAATCAGGTAATATTTCACCCCAAGATGGCGATAAATCTCTAACTTTTTCTCGTACTCATCACCATAGGTGTGGGACACCATTTCTATGGTCAAAATCGGTACGATATTATTCTCTTCCCACATCACGTAGCTTTTACGAGACTTGCCAGCCTTGCGCCGTTCCACGCCGACACTCAAAAATCCATCAGGAACAATTGGCACTCTAGGGCTTGCGCCTGTAGTGTGATAAATCCCCATATCGACCCCAAAATACCAATCATGGCGATCTTTCCAGATATATTCCAATAGAAATAACAAGAGGTTTGGTAAATAATTCTGGTCTTCGTTATCCACAGGAGTATCGTCTGAATCGGGTAATTCGTCACTATCAGGGAGATTATTAGATAAATATTGGCGATCGAGTTGCAGCATGGTTTGACTCTAAACTCTAAAAATATTCGCGCTACATAGCATTATAAAGCTAGTGGCGGCGTAAAGCCGCCACTAGCTTTAGATCAATCGAATCCGTACATTTTTCTTATGCTCCAACTGCTTCAACAGGCGATCGCGTAGGGTATCGACCAAGGCATTTACCTCTTCAGGATTGCGAAGTTCGCGATTGCGTAAATCAGTAAGCACATCAAGGGTAAGCACCTGCTCTTGAGTCTCTTCGGAAATGAGGCGATCAAGGGTGGCATTAGCTTCCATTTCCGCTTGCTCTAGCTGTCTTACAGCCGAGTCGCGTAATTGAATCAGTGTGGGATAGAGGGCATCTTCTGTGGTTTTGATTTCGGCTTGTCGAATCGGACGGATCACATAGTCGGCTTTGTCTTCACTGAGTCGTGCAAAACCCTGCCGCGTCTTTACCCTTGCCGCCACTGCCTCTAATTGCAAATATTGAGCATCGAGCAGTTCGCGCCGCACCTCCCGATAGCGAGTGGCGATCGCCTCAATGTTCGGGGTTAAACTTGCCAGATCGCGCCAAGGACGTTCCGCTTGCAGTTGTTGACGCAGGGCGATCGCCATCAGTTCGAGGTCTGCTAATTTGCCCATACCGCGCAACTGTTCCACGCAATGACTATAGACCTCATGGGCTTTTTTTACTTGAGTGATCGCTTCATTGGTCAGTTCGCTATTTTCGATCCCAAGGCGCTGAATCCCATCTTGCAAGGTATCTAAATGTTTTTTGACAGCTCTAACCGTGTCTTCGATTTGGCGCGATTGACAGCAATCGGTGAGGGCTTTTTGCAATTTTTGCAAGCTGTCAGGGAGTTGGTGGCGATCATCACCATTTTGATCGGCTACATCCTGTAATCGTAAGGGTAATCGGTTATATTTTCCCTCTAGCTCCCGCAATAGCGATGCTTTATAAGGAAAATATTTAAACACAGCATCGGCGATCGCCTCTTTCTCACGGTCTAGTTCTACTTGCAAATGGTCATTAAAGAATTTACAAATGGCAGTGCGATCGCGAACGGTGATATCACTTTCTGTGGCAAGTAAAATTTCTGCCTTTTTCAGATCGCGCTCTTTTTTAAATAAATCCTCCACACCCGCATCGGCATAGGAACTAATCATTTGCTGATTTTCAGTACGGATACGAATTTTATTCGCCCGTAACAGTCCCAACAGGCAAGCCCGCACCAGATCGGAAGCGTAGCCATAGGGCGCACTGCCAAATATGGTTAATAGACTATTGCCAGCCATGCCATTATTTTTGGCAATCTCGTTATAGATCAGTGTCGGTATTTCGCCGTTACAGGTGGGGACATATTTCCCTGCATCGAGGCTCAAGATCCCTAATTCTCGCTCCATAAACTTAGGCGATACTCCTGAAAGTTGTTTTTTGAACAATTGTTCTAATTCACTAGGAGCGATCGCCATGTCCTGAAAATAGGTATAGACCTCTGGCAAAATGCTCTCGGCAGTGCGTTGCAATAAGCTCGAAAATGTCGAACCCTGCGAGTCCAGTTGCCGACCCCGAAAATAAAAAGTTCCCCGCACAAACGCATTAGCGATCGCTTCTTTAAGACTTGCATCTAGGCGTTCCGCTTCTGATTGCTCCTCGATCAGCAATCGTTGCTTATTAGGCGACAACGCTGCAAATCTGCCTTGATATTTACCGATCATTTGCCGCGATCGCACCTGTCTTCTCGCTAGTTCAGGAACATCCACCACATTACCGACAATCCACAACAGGCGATCGCGATAGGTTTCTTGTCCACTCTGAGCAATCCAGATCGTGACATCTTCTCTAAGATCATCACGAATGTAGCGCAAATCGACTATGGCTGTCGCCGCATCATTGGGTGAGATCAGACGCTCATCCTTGCGCTGACGTTCATCGCTAAAGTAAGCCTGCCAACGGAAAGAACGTCCTTTATATTTAGGTGGTTCACTATTGCCAACGAGATCCTTGAGTTTTTCCATCAAGAGCGCGGTCAGTTGATCATCAGTCACACCCGAACTATCACGCTCCCTTTGCCATTCCTGCCCTGCGGAACTTTGCAGTTTATAGCCCAACTTCTCAGAATAAGTAATATGTCCGCGATCGCGTAATTTATCGAGGGCAATCTGTACCTCTGATTCATTGTTACCAGCGCCGAGTTCATCATAAAGACATTGACTAATCAATTTTGTCGTTGTGGGCTGTGCTTCTTGAATTAGTTGTAATAAAGCGATCGCCTTCGCCACTTTGAGGGTAATGAGATTATCGACAATTTGGCGATCGCTCAAGATCCGCGTCATCGTATTTTGAGTATCCACATCCAGCGCCGTCTGCTGAATCTCGTAGATCGCATCAATGGTAACTAAGGCTCCTAAGTTGCGATCGCCTAGATTCTGGGTGCGAAAGAGTTCCCCTAACATTTGCAGCAACCCGCGCACGGCATAGTCATCACCCTTGACACGGGTTGAGGTCAAGCGCAAGCTACTGGTAATCTGCATAAACAGATCGATGTAGTTGGGCAGTAGGGGATAAACCTCTAGAAAATCCTCTTCCGAAATATTTTCACAGCCATAGGCATAGAGCTTCAAGTCAGAACGATGTTGTTGAAACAAACTCCGCAACTCTACTTCATGGACAGGTGACTTTTGCAATAGCCGCTTATGCACCACATCGCGAATATTCGCAGGTGTTAGATGTACGCGATATCTAGGCGGAAAGCGATCCTTGAGCTTGCCAATATTGCCTTGGTCGATGCCGTCCTCTAGTTGCTGCTGTCCCGTTGCCAATAGCCACACTCGCCCCTTCAGTTTTTGACCAAGATCCTCCACAAAAGACTGCAATTTCAGCATTCGATTGTCATTTTGATGAATATATTGACTGACTTCATCAATGGTAATAAACAGAGTTTTGCTAGGAGCGCGATTATTGAGCATGGCAGCGATCGCCTTAGTCGTATCATCCACAGCCGAACCTAGCCCCGTTCTATTGCCAGCCCGACTATCGATCCAACTCATCGGCTCAATGTACTTTTCAGGCTCAAGACGATGCAAAATCAACGAAAAATCTTCTTCGGCTAATTCACTATTTTTGATCTGCTCCCAAGGTTTACCAATTGTGGCGATCGCACATTCTAAAAAAGTATCCCAACGCCCATCAATCTCTAACTTCAGTTCATGCTCCGCCACATAGTTACTGGTTTTGCAATAGCCCAACCGCTTTTGAATTTCCCGCTTCGCCACTTGGTGAATATCTTCATTATCACGGGCTAAAGAGCCAATATCAAACACGACGGCGATCGCCTCGATGCGCTTGGTTAATTTTTGCCAAACCTCTCTAAATTCAGCAGACTTAGGCGAATCATCCCGCGCCAATAAAGCATCAGCAAGTTTTTGTCCATTAGGCATTTGGCGATCGTCTAGCGCCAGTCCTAACAACTTGGCAAAGCTCGATTTCCCTGAGCCATAAAACCCCGAAATCCAAGCCGCAGGCAAGGTCACACCTGCTCGACTTGGTTGTTCTAAATCTTGGGCGATCGCCTTAAGTAAGCGCACAAACTGCTCATGAATGCCCTGATTGGTGCGAGTATGGCGCGGATCATCTTCAGCATAGCCCCCCGTAATGATGTATTCCGAAACCTCTTCCCATAATTTAGCTGGCTCCTGTTCATGGAAATAGACCACAGGGGCAATGTCCCGCGTTACGTCCCTAGCAAAAATATCTTTAACAAGCATCGTGTTTTCTCCAATTATTTATCAAAAGCGATAATTGCCCTCATCCCCCAGCCCCTTCTCCCCACTTGGGAGAAGGGGAGCAAGAGAAATTATTGAGTTTTTCTTGTCCCCCCTCGCCCTTAATGAGAGAAAGGGAGCAAGAGAAGTTGTTAAATTTCTCTTATTCCCCCTCGCCCTTAATGAGAGAAAGGGAGCAAGAGAAGTTGTTAAATTTCTCTTATTCCCCCTCGCCCTTAATGGGAGAGGGGGCTAGGGGGTGAGGGTCAAGAATAAATGCGGGGACGATAATCGCGATCGGTGGTTTGTTCTCCCATAAATGATAGCGAACTTACATCTTGTCTGTCTCCAGGGTAGAGCAGAACGATCGGTAGATTGCTCGTCTTGCCATCAAGATGACGAAGTAATCCTGATGAACGAAAGAAAGGATACAAACCTCCCGCACGGCTTAAAAGGATTAACTTTTTGTCAGGTGTAGCATCAGGCATAAACCCATTGATTTTCCTAATTATGTCCTGTGCAATCCCATCAGCCCCTTCAACTTCAGGAGTTAACTTTTCCTTGAGATAGTTCAAACCGCGATCGCTGGTCTTATCCGCTAACCTCTTTTCCATCGCAATTAATCGCTCTAGAACCTGTGGCGACTTATTTTTTAATCGCTCAATAAATAGTTGCAATAGCGATATAGGTAAAACATTCCAACCCACGGCTTGCAATTCATCTTGCATTTGTTTCAGCTTGCGACGCATCTCAAACTCCCGATCAGGTGGATAAACCGCGATCGCAAATTGATAATTCCGCATGGTGCTAATTTTTGCGCCACCTTCTGCTATGAGGTCAGTCTTGAGAGCAGATACCACCCGATCAACGGCACTAGCCGAACTACGATTAGTCATGACTCCAATCTCTCCCGATCCAATCGCAATGCCCAATCCTTGAGATCGACACATTGCCAACCAAAGTCAATCAGTTCTCCCATGCGGCGAAAATCAATATGTGGTAACCGTTGTAAACGACTCTCTAACAAGCTCCCACTCAAACCCACCGATCGCCAGTAGGGATTATCTAGCAAAGTTCCCTCAAAAGTTAAACCGCGTAAAAAATATAGCCAATATTCTACAGCGCGATCGCTCACTTGGGGATATAGCAAATTGCGTTTACCCATCTTGTCCGAACATAGCCCCGCCGATGCTGCTGCCGCAATTAGCCCTGTTGCCATTCTGGCGATCGTCGCAGGCGACCAATGATCACGTCCCATGTTTTGACTGACCCAACGTCCTACAATGTCGCGATCAATCATTGCTTCCGTAATATCTGCACTTAAAGTCCGTCGTTGTCCCAAATAATGATCGGTAAAAGCGCGATAAAGGGGATCGGCCAGTTGTAAATGCCAATGACAGAGATTGCGCCGAGTTACCAGATCGCGGGGCTGCCATTGCTGCAAAACCAATAGCGCCGCAGGATAAGCATCATAACGTTGCGAAAACTCCTTCAGCAGTAACTGCGTCCGCGCCATACTCTTACTACCAAACCAACGCTTCTCAAAGGCTATTTCCGCAAGTTGATTGATTTTGTCAGTTTTAGTATCAGCTTTATTATTAATGCGATCGCAAATCTCTGGCTGGTAATTTTGCCAGTAACTATAACTCTCTTCGATCGCCAAAGGAACACGCATTAGCCTTGTATGCAACTGCACGACCTCCGCGCCATAATTTGCAGATAAGTCCATAGATAAATCCATATTTGTATTAATAACTTTGATGTTATCCAGACCCTCACCCCTAGCCCCTCTCCTAAAAGCTACGCTGTACACATAAGTCTCTCTATCTACGTTTTAAGGTTTAGATCCCCCCCAGCCCCCCTTGAAAAAGGGGGGAGAATTTTCTTCTTCCCCTTTTTTCAAGGGGGATTGAGGGGGATCATTAGTAACTCACGATATAGCAGATAACTTGTGTGTACACGGTAGCTCCCAAAAGGGGAGAGGGGAACAAGAAATTAATCTTACTCCCCTTCTCCCTTAATGGGAGAGGGGGCTGGGGGGTGAGGGCTGCGCCTTAATCAATCCGATAAAACGGCATTGAATAATTTTGATCAAATGGGACAAGCGCCGCAACTAGAAACAAGAGATTTTGTTGGTCAGAATCAGACCTTCTAATCTCCCTCCCGCCAGCCACAAGTTCATATTTACTCTCACCACAGCGATCGCTAATTTGCTTAGCGATCAACCCACGATCAAAACCATCTTCCCATGCGATCGGCAACTTCAAATTTTCACCCAGCCGTTTTCTTGTCGCAAGGCGATCATACAATTTCTCATCTAAGTCAAATCCCCAAAAGAAAATCGTCCGTAACTTGTCAGGATTAGCCATTCTTTGTCTAGCCCGCCGATCCGTAGCGATCGCCGCCTCACGAGCAGCTTCCCACCCTGCATATAACTTTGTACGTGGCAACAATCGCACTAGGAGATCGCCACCACCCAGATCATCGATTAAATCAGTGCGCCACCAACCTAATCGTGATGGCTCACAGTTTGCTTCACCTATCCATGCGATCGTCATTTGCCAATCCAAGATCATATCTAACAAATCTAGATCAACTGCAAGAATACTCATATAAGTTTCTAATCCTCTTAATTTCTCTACACCGATCAAAAACGCATCATATATCAATATATGGCAAAGCAAGTTTTGCTTAGGACATAAAACCCAAGAAGCGAATAGCGGCGCTTCGCGCCGCTATTCGCTTCTTGGGTTTTGGTTTGTACTAGACTCTTTTTTTGCTGTATGACTTTGTAAAGTCATATATTGATATATGATGTCCTTGATTGTTTAGACATATCAACAAATGCAAACCCGAATTGCCGTTCTCAGTAATGCAGGTGGAAGTGGCAAAACCACATTATCCGTGCATATTGCTTATGAAATGAGCCTTTACGGATTGTCAGTTGCCTTAATGGATCTCGATCCCCAAGGCTCCTTGAGCCTTTTTTGCGGTTTGCCACAACCCGAACCCGAACAAACTCTAGCGTCAGTACTAAACAATGATTTTTCTGGACAATGGCCCTTAGAAAAGTGTTGGACAGAAACCACTAATAAAGTAGAGGTAGTCCAAGGAGGGATGATCTTAACAAGAGTCGCCGATGAAATGGTATTACATCGCCGAGGAGCCTATTTACTAGGCGACTGTCTCAAAGACCATCCTATCTCCCACGATCTAATTATCTTTGACTGTCCTGCAACCCTTGGACCTTTGACCTTATTAGCTCTATCAGCTTGCACCCATGTTTTAGTTCCAGTCCAACTTGAGCCAAAGTCAATTCAAGGCTCTGCCAAATTAATCGAATGGGTGTATCACAACAGCAAACAACTAAGGCTAGATCCTCAACCTCAGGTCATGGGATTTGTACCTAACCAATACGATGCCAGACGCGCAACCCATCGCCAAATATTAGAAGATCTCCCAACTCAACTTGACCAATTAAAGATTCATTGTTTCCCTCCTGTTAGAGACTCAGCAGAATTTATCAACGCCAGTGGGCAAGGTTTACCATTACATCTATATCGCCATCAGCATCCCGCCCAAGCTGACTTCAAAGAAGTTTCTGAATATGTTGTTAAGTTAATCGGCAAGAAAGTTAAGAGGAAAAAATAATCATGGCAGCTCGCAAAGCCCCCAATATCGCTGACTACTTCTCAGGAGCAAAACAAACTCAACAACTGTCCAATGCCGAGGAAGAGATTGCTCAACTCAAAACCGAAATTGAGAGATTAAGAGCATCTGGCTCCGAGGAAGTCGAAACTCAGCTATCCACATTAAAGGAACAATTAAAGTCTCAATCTGGAGTAGTAGATTTAGAAATTACCCAAATTATTCAAAACCCTGATCAACCCCGTCGGACTTTTCTGAATGAGAGTATTGAAGCCATGTCTCAGTCCTTAGCATCAGATGGTCAGCTTTCACCAATTATTGTCATTGCTCAAGAAGATGAGAACTATTTACTTTTTGACGGGGAGCGTCGATGGCGTGCAGCGAAGGATCTAGGATGGTCAACGATCAAAGCCGTGACGATGGATGAACCAAAGGATCTGCACCGTAAGGCTTTATTGACATCATTACATCGGGAAGATTTAAACCCTCTCGATAAGGCTGAAGCGATCATTAAAGAGATTTCGCTAAACGCAGGTTTAAAAGCTGATGACATCCCCAGAGTTTTATCGACAGTCATTCGTCGATTGAACAAGCAAAAGCGACTATCTGAAGTCATGGCTAATTTATCATCTGATTCCTCCAGCCAAAATGTGAAGTCAGATTATAACCATGTCAATGAAAGTGAACAGGCTATTTTAAAAATTCTACTGGAGTTACAACTCAATCCTGCTTCTGTTGATGCTAACTTGCTACCAATGTTGGGCTTAGCCGACGATCTCAAAGATGCAATTCGCAATCTGGGGCTAAAGGGTGTTCATGCGATCGCTTTGCAAAAACTTTCGGCAAAGAATCTAAATTTGTCACAAGCCAAGGCAAAACGACTAAGAGAGGATTTAACTAAAAAGGTTGTCCAAGAGAATTTGTCAGTTTTACAAACTCGCAAGCTGGTCAATCAGGCGATCGCTAAGTATAGTCCTAGCACAGAGAATGCAGTAGATGCAAATAAACAGTTAGGTAAAATCAAGCAAAGTGTTGATCTGATTTCTTCAGATTTACTACGATCTGCCGACCCTACAAGCTTAAGAGATGTCTATGATTTGCTAAAGCAAAAGATGACAGAAATTGAGTCTTTAATTTCATAGTCATCTAAGTTTAGGTTATTTGTGTTGGTCATATATTGATATATGACCGATTGTTAACAGCGGTTTTCAAATGAGCGTGGTACGAGCGTCACATTCGTAAAACCAGCCAAAGAAGTCAGAATCGGAAACAGAATTGAAAGCGAGAGTGATAGCCGCATGAAGCTGCTCAGTGGTTCTCGGAGCAATCGAACGCAGAATGGATTTGACTTTTGACCAAAACATCTCAATCGGTGATAAATCAGGAGAATAAGTGGGCAAGAAAATCAGTTTAGCGCCAGTATTCTCAATATTTTACCTTGCTCTTTCTCATTTGAAAACCGCTATATTACTCACTAGAGGATGCTAACGCCTCATAAAAAAGCAGTCCATCAAACAGGCTGCTTTTTTGTTGATTGCTTACAGCCTATTGAGGCTTTAAGGGGTACAGAGAAAATTTTGAAAGCGGCGTTTCAAAATTTTCTCTGGGTTTTAAGTTAGCGCAAAGCGCTGTACTCACTCGAATAATCGAAATAGCGACCTGCACTTTTTCGATTGGAAACTTGTTACCTCCAATTTTTTGTCTGGATGAACCAATTCCCCTACTCGCTAGGGGACGAGATCGATTGGAAACTTCAGCCTTAGATTCTGACAACGATTATAACTTCACCCCACTTCACCCCACTTCTCCCCCTCTCCCCCTACTAGATAACACTCATTGTTGTTGCACCTCTAGAACGGACAAAGTAGGTGCAACAACATTTAGGAGACGATCATGAACGATAAAAAATACGGTACTGCTCCCAGTCATACTCAAGCATGGATTTTTCAAACTTGGTTATCTTTTCTTGTCTCTATTTCTGCCACTTCTTTAGGAATTGTTTATCTGCCAGCAGATCCGTGGGTTAAAGGTTATTTAGGCATGGGTTTACTATTTACCGTCGGTTCGACCATTAATTTATCAAAAACTGTCCGCGATGTCGAAGAATCTAAACGCCTAATTAATCGCATTGATGAAGCAAAGTTAGAACGGATATTGACTCAGTACGATCCCTATAAGGAGTAGTTTTTTCCAGTCATTGGTTATCAGTTTTTTCGATTATTCTCACTCTTTTTACTAGCTTAGGAGAGTCTAATGAGTTGTTTGAAGAACCGATTGGTAAGCTTTTGTTTGATAAAGGTGTTGTCAATCTTCTTATTTTTAATGTTGATTTCCTTACTCACTCGAACAGGCGATCGCTAATAAATTAAACATTTAAAATCGCAATAAACTCACATTGCCACAAAAAAGCTACCCCACTCAAGAGAATGGGATATTATAGGATTAGCAATTGGGAATTTAGATCTTACTTTTTATTTTGAGAGGCAAGAGGTTATGGTTGCAATAGTTGAGAAAGAAAAAGTCTTAACTCAAAGCATTATTCCGAAAGGATGGATAGCAACAACTTGGGAAGATTTCTTGCAGATATCTCAGGCAGTAAGCAATGACAAGGCAAAATTTTACTATTTTCAAGGGAATTACTACAGCGAAATGGGTGTTGGCGCAGATCATGCTTTTGTAAATACAGTGGTAATCATTCTGATTTCACTTTACTGTATGAAGAGAAATATCTTGGCTAAAGGCTATACGAACTGTAGCTATCGCAAAGAGGGAATACGTGAATGTCAGCCAGATATTTCTTATTATGTAGGCGATCGCACTCAGAATGCACCTCAAAGTATCGCGATCGTCGATCTTGATGAAAGTTTACCCCCTGATATCGTGATTGAGATTGCCGATACCTCATTAGGCTACGACCTCGGTGCAAAGCGCTTACTATACGAAGAAGTGCGCGTTGGTGAATATTGGGTGATCGATGTCCAGAACATGAAAATCACTGCATTCCGTATTTTGCAGGGTTTAGGAAGCGAAAGGATTACAGAATCCTCTGTGTTGGGAGGATTACGATTGAGTTTATTAGAGGAAGCTTTACAACGTAGCCGTGAAATAGATAATTCCCAAATTGGTTCTTGGTTTATGGAGCAGTTAGGTTAGAGAGATAGATTTTCCCTGATTGCTATTAATTTTTGATGTTACGTAGAAAGAATCCTTGCCATAGCATAGCAGGGCAAGAGATTCATTATCTGCATTCCACGTAACATCAGCTAATTTGTTGCACTTAATTGCTAGGGCACGCGATCGCCTAAACAAAAAAGCATTCCGTCAAACAGGCTGCTTTTTTGTTTGCTTACTCACTCGAACAGGCGATCGCCTAAAAAGGGCACTGGTTGTTAAAGAAGTGATGAATAGCTACAAGGCTTATCCAGCAAGGATTTATGGTGATTGAGTAGCAAGGTCGTGAAAAGCTTGCCCAGAAATACTTTGAGAGACTTATCCCTCTTTAACAGTCCAGTGCCATTCTTTACAAAAGCAGGAATTTGACAACTATCGTTTTCCCTTACTCGCTAAGAGAAGCGCTCTATTGGGAACAAGTCCCCTGTAATAAGATTCAATTACAACTACAATGAATTAATTATAAAGTAGATGCTAAAAATAAAACTAATCACTCACCTTGGCTGGTTTCTGGCTATTTCTCTGGTGTCTTTGATGCCTGTTAACTCAAAGACAGATAAATTGTCAGAATTTTTGTTTTTACAACCTGCTAGCGCCCAGCAAAGCAACGTTGATTTGCTGGATTTTCTGAAATGTGAAGGAGATTGTCGTCAACTTCCCATTGACAATCGATTTCGCAACTCTCCAATTACCCAACGACTGATCAATCAATTGCCGAAATGGAGCAATATTTGTCAGAGCTTAACAGGCATAGGATTTTGTTCTGTGGCTAAAACCTATAGATTTAAGGATGGAACAATCTCTTTAAAAGCTTTAGGTACAGAAGGTTTCTTTACAGATATCAAGTTTAACTCTGGGATAAGCTCAGGAAGAGCCATGACGATCGCCAGACAATCTTTTAATGATGGCAAACCCTATGCTAAAACTGAAAATTTAAAAGATAAAATCATTTTGTACAGCGGTTCTTACGACAATGGCAATGAAACAATTTATTTACAACAAACTTACCTGATTTTAAATTCCCGTAATCAAGTTAATAGAATTGTCTCGATAGCGACATCTCCTTGATTTTTGGATAGTTTTTAAAATCTTAGAACTTACGCAAAAATGATTTAAAATCTGTATTCTATCGTAAGGGCAATTCATCAATCGTCCCTACGTCTTATCCTTTTGTATAAGTCCTAAATCTATTTCTATTGCTTCGCGTGAGAGTTACACCTACAAAAAAATTGATAAATAAAATGATTTTAAATTTAAGATCTATTGCTGTGCAAAGTTTCCTGCTTCTTTCGTTTTTAATGTTGAGTGGTTGCTCTAAAAGCGATCAGGTAGATGGTCAGGTGACTGCTCAAGCAAAGACTCAAGCAAAGACTCAAGTAACTGCGATCGCCAATTCCACTGTTCAGCCAAGTCAAATCCCAAAGCCATTAGTAACCAGTCAAGCAGTGAGTACGAATCTCGAAACATCTAAGCTCAAAAATCTGAGACTACAACCAGTCCCCCCCAATGGTTTCCATCAACTCAATGAAATCGGTTTAAAGTATTTTCAAGGTATGGGACCTCTAGAATATGCGGTGCGATTAACGGGTATTCCTACCACTCCAGCGTGGCGCATTAGGTTGCGGCTCTATCCTAGTAATGAAAAATTAGGACGCAGCTATCGGGTGAAGGTAGATCATTACAACTTATCGCCAGCTTTATATCGTGATGTCGTCAGTGCCTATGGAAGAGAAAATGCCGATCCGAGTCTAAATAATACAACTCCTCACCAACATATCCAGATGGTTTTTATTCCAGTGATGAATGTAGCCGCCAATTTTGAGGAATCATCCCTACAGCAATCGCAATCCAGCGTTACCCAAAACCCTCGCGATTGTGGACTAGGGTTTGGTTGTGCCGATCTATTTAATGAAGCAGATGACTCGCAATGGGTCAATGAGCAAAAACTGAATTTGGTACGCGCCCCTTGGGAGCAGATGCCCAACAACATTTATGCCATGGTGCGAGGTTTGGCGGAGCAATCAGGTAAACTACAACTCAATGGAGATGAGATGTTCTGGACAGATGGAGAAATTCCTGAAGGGATCAGTAGCACTCGCCCTTGGATCGAAGTCTTGATCGATAACTATGCAGGTAATGGTGGTGGCTATCAAGCCCATTGGATTCAACGTGCTGCCGATGATAGCATCAGAGCCTCTGCCTTTCGGATGTATACAGATGAAAGGATGGAAGGAAATGCGATCGCCTCTCGTTCTTATGTCTGTTCACGCGGTAATGTAGCTGGCAAGCTCCGCACCAGATGTCCCTAAATTTATGGATTTAGGTCTGTAATCCAGTGCAAAGCGTTGTGAGGTGAAAAAATAGCAATCATAAATAACAAAATCACTTTTTAGGACTACTAGGCTTAGCGACTTTACTAGATGATCGCTGTAGACATTCCTAAAGCTGAAGGTTCGAGAACCTTACCCTTGAGTAAAACATAGGTGCGATCCTTCAGCGTCTTGACGATCGCCGCAAACGTACTCGGTCTACCCACACCCTGACGCTCTAGCACCTGAACTAGCTTTGCCTCGCTATATCTAGCAGGAGGTTGAGGTCATCGAGAACAGGCAACTGCTCAATCCGCTCATGAAGCGATTCGTCCTACCTATTTGAGTATTACTCCAAAAACGGTTAGAGATCATCTCAGTGCCAAACAGCATCAACTCTATGAGTTAATCTGGCGCAGAGCCGTGGCTTCTCAATGTGCTAATGCGCTGATTCAAAAAAGTCGGGTGATTATTCAAGCTGGTTCGACGCTTTGGCAGACTAGGGGCAGTATTCTCACCTTTGCGGGTTATACGCGCTATTGGAATGATTTGAGTAAGGATAAACATATTCCTGCTTTAACAAGCGGTCAAACTTTGGCTTTGGTAAATGCGGGCTTTACGCAGAAACAAACTCAACCTCCTGCTAGGTATAGCGAGGCGAAGTTGGTACAGGTACTAGAGCGTCAGGGTGTGGGTAGACCGAGTACGTTTGCGGCGATCGTTAAGACGCTGAAGGATAGAACCTATGTGTTGCTCAAGGGTAAGGTGCTTGAACCTTCGGCTTTGGGAATGTCTACGGATGAGGTGTTGCATAAAACTTTTCCTGATTTGCTCAGAGCCGATTTTACCGCAGGGATGGAGACGACTTTGGATGAAATCTCGGTGGGTAAATTGGAGTGGCAAAGCTATTTGATTGGTTGGCATCAGTCCTATTTTCAGCCGATGCTGGCGAGGGCATATACGAATCTTGGTGCGGATTTACAGCCAAGTAATCGTAAAAATGAACTTTCGGATGTGGCTTGTCCTGCTTGTAGTAATTCACTCAGTAAAATTCCTTCTAAAAAAGTGAGTGGTGGGCATTTTCTCAAGTGTGAGCATGGCTATGAGAATCTGGTCATGTTTTGGAGCGATCGCCGTAATCAGTGGGAGATTCCTCAACCGAAGGGCGAAAATGCAGTGACGGCGGAGGTGACTAGTTTTGCTTGTCCTGTCTGTGGTAAGCCTTTGGCTAAGTTTCCCTATGCGAAGGATGGTGTGGATAAGGTGATGTTGAAGTGTGCGGATGTTCAGGCGCGGCAACGCAAGGATCATGCGGATGTGGTCTTTTTCTGGTCTTCTCAGGAGAGGTGGTGGTCGAAGAAGTTTGGTGATTTGGATGAGGCGGCTAAGCCGAATTTGGGTAAGACTGGAACTGGGAAGGAGAAGAAAACTGCTCAGGGAAAGTCAAAGCGATCGAGTAAAGTCACTAAGCCTAGTCCGAAAAAGTTGTCTTGATTATAGTGTTTGACAAAAATTGGCAATATTTGCCATAATTGAATTGTCAGAAATATACATAACTACTAGCTATGACTACAGTAAATATCTCTGTTCCTGATTCTATGAAGACTTTTATCGATGAGCAGGTTTCTAAGGGTGGCTACAGCACTACGAGTGAATATATTCGACAGTTGCTGCGTCAAGAGGCGGAGAGGGTTGCTCAAGCGCGTCTGGAAACTTTGCTGTTAGAGGGTTTGGATAGTGGTGAGGCGATCGAGATCAATGATGATTGGTGGCAACAAAAACGGATTCAACTTCTTGAGAGACTTCGCAAAAAGTAATGAGAAGTATGGTTATGTATGATGGTTGTGATAAATCCAGTTAAATCCTTAGAAAATATGAAAGAACAAAATTTGTTAAATCGGATCTCTTCTAATCCTAGAGTGATGGTGGGAAAGCCAGTCATTAGAGGGACTCGATTATCTGTTGAGTACATTCTCAATCTGCTGGCTCATGGTGCAACTGTGACGGAGATTTTGGAAGAGTATGAAGGTTTGGTTGAGGCGGATATTAGGGCTTGTTTGCTGTTTGCATCTCGTGCGTTGGAAAGTGCAAGTTTTATGCCTTTGGCGGAGATTGCTTAGGTGCGGTTTTTGGTGGATGAAAATACGGGTGTTGTGGTTGCGCGTTGGTTACGCAATCAAAATCATGAGGTTTTCTCGGTCTATGAGGAGGCAAGAGGGACTGATGATGATGAAATTCTGCAAAAGGCTTGGGATGAGAATTGGATTTTGATTTCTTGTGATAAGGATTTTGGTGAAAAGGTTTATCGGGAACGAAGACTACATCATGGTGTGGTTTTGCTTAGGCTTGAGGATGAGCGGAATGCTAATAAAATCAATGTTTTACAAAGTTTATTAGAAAATTATGCGGGGCAGTTAGCGGATAGTTTTGTTGTGGTTACTGAAAAACAGGTTAGATTAGCTAGGGCTTTGTCTTGAGATATTTAGAAAAAGTTGAAAGTTATAAAGTGAATAGCGATCACCTCTCATCAAAATCAATCAGCGATCGCACTGTGTAGAGTTAACAGGCTGCAAGTTTAGTGATTAGTGGTATCGCTAAACGTGAACCAAGAACTATTTGTGATGCTGCTACTATTGCAGGAGATGCGAAGAAGGGAACTGTCAATTCTGGAACAAAGGAGATAGCTAATATACTCAGCGTATAGAATGCTGCCGTACTCATAGCAGTTTTTGTAGCTGAAACCTGAAGATATTCCATAAATTCATCGACTGTAATTTCGCCACTTGCAAGTTCGATTAAGTGAATGCTATTTTCTGCTATCTCATCAATCAAAACTGCTGTAACCGTTGCTTTAGAGCCAATTTTTATAATATCCTTACTGTTCTTAATAATAGCTTCAGCTCCATTACGGAAGATACTACGGATGATTTCAACCTGTTTTACATTAGCATTACCACGCACTTGATTTACCTTACTATTTTCCAGAAAGATATTAGTAGAATCAGAACTACCACCATTCGCATAACTGTCGATATGGCTGCCAACTTTTGTTTCTAACCAATCAAGAACTTTTTTTTCGCTACTCTCTACGAAAGCTGGAATTTTTTTGAATAGTTGAAACGCATCTGTACAAATACGTCGGACTCCTCCTCTCATACCTGCTGTTCTCATTCTCCTTGCAACACTAGGCATCGCATTTAATAGTTCAGAAAAATCTTGTGGTATACCTTGCAAAGATTTATTAATCGTGGTGTATGTAGCTGCCCCAACAGCTACCCCGCTAACTACTAAGCCATACAAATCAACATTATCAAAATTGTCTACTGCTTGTTGATAAGTTTGGATTGTGGCTTTACTAGCGCCATCTAGTGTTGCTTGTAAGTTAAGTTGTAAATTTGCAATGTCATTAGAAGATAGTTTAAAATCTGGTAAATCAATACTTTTGATGTCTTTTAGAATTTCAGACGCGCTAGGAATATCTATGTTAGGCAGTTGGATACGATTAACTGTTGTTGAGACTTGCTCCTTTGTAGTTTCTATAAACTTGGTCGTACCATCAAGCGCATTCTGAATATTTATTTCTGGGATTCCCCAAGAAATCATATTACTCGCAAAAACTGGAGGCGTATGAGCTACAAAAATCGTCAAGGCAAGGACAATAGAAATTATTTGCTTAAAAAACATGATGATTTATTTGATGTAGAATTTTTAAACTGTTTGTTATTTCAAAAAACTTAATGAATCTGGCTGCTTGATATGTTCAATCTCTTGTATTGTCTGCACCCAGTCTTGTCTTAATCGTCTACGCTTTTCCTCTTCGCTGAATTCATCACCCCAAACATCTGAAGCAACTTCCTGTAGAAAAATTTGCCATTCAGTACGAACACCTTCAGCGCGTAATACACGATCAGCAAACTCTTCGACAATAGCGAAAGCTGCTTGACTTGGCTCTTTTAAAAGGCTTTTAAGTTCCTTTTCGCAGTTATCAACGGCTTCAGATTGAGCCTTGGAAAGATTAAGAGCAATTCTCTCGGCGGGGGAAGATGTATCTTCTTCTACTCCTAATAGATAGTCCCATATAATACTTCCACTTTTATCTTTCTCAAGCTTATATTTTGTTCTATTGGGAGTTAAGACATCTAGGTGTCTTCTAATTCTATGTTGAACTAGTCCACGATATTGAAGCTCAAAAGTTGCGAGTGTTTGAAAACCAAGTTTTAGACCAGTCAAGTCATCTGGAATTTTTTCTGATAGATTATTTAAAAATTCACTGCCATCGCCTTCCGCAATTTTTCCTAATTTACACTGAGTCTTGAGAATATTGACGACACGACACTTTGCGTTCTCTAAAGACTCCTTTAGTGCAATATCCAAAGAAAGAAATTGTTTTGAAAGATGAGTACGCACTTCATGCAAGCACTCAACATAGGCACTCATATATGCACCCTTACAATCATTTTTCTGCTCAATTTCTTTCAAATCGGGAATTCCTGTTTCTAAACGACAAGTCGTAATCGCAGAATCAACGGCTACATTAAAGCTTTGATCGTCGGTGTCTCTTTCAGAAATCATTGATGAAGTTAGATCTTGAAGCTCTTTTGTTAAATCCTTCCAAAATTTTTCAGAAAGTGTAGTGAATATCCGAAACCAGCCATCGCCTCCTGTTCCCAGAGATTTTTTAGCTTTTTCTAACTCACTAGAAATATCTCTTTGTATCTGAACTAGTCTGTCTTGACAGGCGGACGCATATTGTCGATCTAATACCTCAACTCTTTGTCCCAGATAATCAAGAACTCGATCTAATATTTCAGTTTGTGCTTCTTTTGAATCAGAACAATCTGTGATTACAACATCTTGGACACGAATATTTTTTTCTGAGATTGTTTCAGCAAGGCTTTTACAATTTCTCAGATTGTCAGATTTTTTGTCAGCGTCTCCCGTAACTCGGTTGAGTACCATGAAAGACCATTCTTTTACAGGAAGGTCAATTAATGCTTTATTAGCCAAAGTGTAAAGTGAAACATCTACATCTGCCCAAAAATCACCCATACTATCTGGTTTTCTTACGAATAGAACTAAGTCTATGTCCTGCCCTAATGTCTTGATCATTCGCTCTGGATCACCAATCCCAGTATCTCCCAGACCTGGCATATCAACTAAAACAATTTGTCCAATATCTACGTTTGGGAAAGAGCAGACAATTTTCACTTCACGAACAGCCAAATAACTGAAGTAGTCACGTTTACCATCTACTGTATCTTGAGCCACATACTCGCGAATTTGATTTTGGTTAATACGAAGAGGAATTTCTGACAAAAAATTACTATATTTATCAAGATATGGTTTATGGTATCTTTGCAAATGTCCATATTTTGTTTCATCTTGAGCATTCCGTAGCTCTTCAGGAAGTATTGGTAATGCATTAGCAAATTCTTGAATATACTTTAGACGGTCAGAACTTGAGCTTTGAGAAAATGGGATAATCGGCTAAAGAATTTAATACTGCCGCCAAAATTAATTCATGATTACAATCGAATTTTCAGAAGACGAGAAGAAAAAACTAC
>NZ_JAYGIF010000104.1:0-52774 GCF_034931345.1 Pseudanabaena sp. CCNP1317
CAGAGACGACTCTATCTACATTACGGGCTTGGTGTCCCTAGGGGTTGAACGAGTTTATCTCTGCTTTTGCTTTTTCGGATTTGAGTAAAGATTTTATCCTTTACTTTTCTTCCTAGATACAAGGGGTAGGTTTAGTAGATCAGTGATTGGCTTACAGCAAAGATTTTAGCAAAACTGCCCCTACGGTAAGATGCGGATTTCCACAGTTTTGTCAGTCAATCAGGTATGTAGGCAATGAATGAGAAAAGAGAGATTCGCAAACTTTATTTTATTTGGTTTTAGTAAAGCTCTATCTTTGAGAATAGATCTACCTATATCCTCCGACATAATTATTAGGATAAATCAAAATTTTAAGATCTGAAGTTTTCTCTTCATGAAGCGCTTATATATTTGATTTCTAAATCCTAATAAACATGATGATCCATTTGCTCTGTCTAATGATCATCATGTTTATTAAACTCATTTTTATTACTAAGCAACTAATTTTTTAGATAGATTTAGATGAACAAAGTAAAATTTAATATCTATCCTTAGAGGTTTTGTAAGTGTAAACAGATTATGAGTATATATATCTAAGGAAATCTAAACATCAAGGAACTATTGCAGCCCTCGCTGTTCTTGATAAGTCTAGTAAATGATTCTAATAGAAATTTTCTGATTACAAAGCCTGTAACGTTTTTTCTTGAATCTTTTATTAGATTTTAATTCCTAACCCTAAGTTTCCGTATTTTTGAATATAGAGCCAAATTTTTCTGTATAGGAAAATACGAACTCAAATCATCTAGTTGAACCAAAAAAACACCCATGACATACACAATTAACTCAGCCAGAAGCATTTTCCCTAGCACTTTAGCAGCCGATGTTGTACCTGCTACTACAGCTCGATTTAACCAACTTAGTCCTGAAGATCAACTTGCTTGGATTTGGTTTACTTACATTGAGATGGGTAAGACTGTAACGATCGCTGCTCCAGGTGCTGCAAGTATGCAACTAGCTGAGTTGACCTTGAATGAAATCAAGAAAATGAGTTTTCAGCAACAAACTCAAGTTATGTGTGACTTGGCAAATCGTGCTGACACCCCTATCTGTCGTACCTATGCAATTTGGTCACAAAACATCAAACTAGGCTTTTGGTATCAACTTGGTCAGTGGATGGAGCAAGGAATCGTTGCGCCAATTCCTGAAGGTTACAAACTTTCAGCTAACGCTTCAGCAGTGTTAGAAACTCTTAAAAGTCTAGAACCAGGACAACAAATCACAATTCTCCGTAACTCAGTTGTAGATATGGGATACGACCCTAACAAATTGGGCGAATATACTCGTGTTGCTGAGCCTGTTTCTGCTCCACAAGAAATGTCTAAGCGCACTCAAGTAAGTATTGAAGGTGTAAACAACCCCACAATCTTGTCTTACATGAATAACATGAATGCCAATGATTTTGATGCTCTAATTGCTCTATTTCTCCCAGATGGTGCTTTACAACCTCCTTTCCAAAGACCAATCGTTGGTAAAGATGCAGTTTTGAGATTTTTTAAAGAAGAATGTCAAAATCTTGTGCTTGTGCCAGAAAAAGGTGTTTCTGAAGCAGCCGATGGTGGTTATACCCAAATCAAGATTACTGGTAAAGTGCAAACTCCTTGGTTCGGCTCTGGCGTTGGTATGAATATTGCTTGGCGCTTTCTGCTCGATCCTGACAGCAAAATCTTCTTTGTAGCGATCGACTTGCTTGCATCTCCTAAAGAGTTACTGAACTTCGCTCGTTAGTTTTAGTTACATTTTGAAAAAAGCCGCGCGATCGCGCGGCTTTTTTCAAAATTTCTCTGGGTTAAAAAAAAGCGCTTAGCGCTGTAGTATGCAAATGTTTATTTCATCACAACAAAAGGTATTGGTAGCGGATGATTGGAGCGGATTACTAATAGCCGTACTTATTATTGCTCTATGGTTTGTTAGCCTATTTGAACTACTTACGATTCCAATCTCAAATACTTCTTGGTTCTGGTTGATTAGCGCGGTTTTGGTACGGACTTATTTGCATACAGGATTGTTTATTCTTGCCCATGATGCTATTCATGGCAATTTAGTTGCCCATAATCGCAATCTCAACCATCTGATTGGGCGTTTTGCGGTTACTGTTTATGGTTTTTTATCCTACGACCTCTGTTTTAAAAATCACTTTAAACACCATCAATATCCTTCCCAAAGCGAAGATCCTGATTTTCATGGCAGTGCAGCTAGCCCAGTACTTTGGTATTGCAAGTTCATTTATGAATATTTCCCAAGGCGATCGCTGATCATTTTTTTAGTAAATATGATTCTAATTGCTGGTGTCTTAACAACGATTTTCCATGTTCCATTGGCAAATTTAATATTTTTTGGACTGCTGCCCCTAGTCTTGAGTTCTTTGCAACTATTCTTTTTTGGGACTTATCTGCCCCATCACCAAGTCTATGGCAATCCCAATTTTTCTCCTCGTTTGCAAAGCAGTTATGGCTCTAATCTATGGTCATTTTTTAGTTGCTATAACTTTGGTCATTACCATTGGGAGCATCATCAATATCCTGAAATTCCTTGGTATCGACTACATCAAACCCACAAAAACTAAGAAAGAGAGCAAAGCTCTCTTTCTTAGTTTTTAGCCACAGATTTATAGCAATGTAAGTTTTGCTTAGAACATCAACCCGCAAAGATAAGTGGCGGCGCTTCACGCCATCACTTATCTTTGCGGGTTTGATTTTTCTAGCTATCACTTGGTTCTAAATTACTTTAAGAAGTTTGAGCTTTAAGCCATGCCCAAGGAACAGCAAGCATTTTGTTGGAATTAGGGACAAAAGCCCGTTTCTTAAAAACTTCGTAATGATTGTGTTCGATCGCTTTTAAAATATTGCGATACAAAATTAGAGAAGACCATACTGGCCATCGAGCATCTCGACATAATGCCGAAATACCATCCTCAGCATGTTGATAAAACTGTCGCGCTCTCTGAATTTGAAAACGCATCAACTCAATCCAACGTTCATCAACCGTACCGCTTAATAAATCTTTTTCGGTATAGTCAAAATAATGCAGATCCTCAAGGGGCAAATAAATCCGTCCTCGCTGAGCATCTTCACCAATATCACGCAAAATATTAGTTAACTGCATGGCAATACCTAAGGCGATCGCCGCCTCAGTTGCCGTACTGATTACCGATGGATCTTTAGTCTCAAAGCCCATAATTGCAGCCGACATCAAGCCCACAGTGCCTGCAACGCGGTAGCAATACAAATGCAGATCATCAAAGGTCTGGTAGCGATCGTATTTTAGATCCATTCGCATTCCAGAAATCATATCTTTGAAAGGCTGAATCGGCATCGGGTACTTCTGGACAGTATCGGCTAAGGCAATATCTGAGGCATGGATAGGATCGCCACGGAACGTCGCCTCTAACTGTTTTTCCCAGTTAAAAAGCGTTTCGGCATCGGTGCTTTCTGCCTGCATACCGTCTACAAGCTCATCAGTACGACGACACCAAGCATAAATCGCCCAAGTAGCTCGCCGTTTTGCTTCAGACATCAGCATCGTACCAAGATAAAAAGTCTTGGCGTACTTTGCCGTGATGCAACGACAAATCTCGTAGGCTTCCTCCAGACTGACTGGCTGACGCATTCCCATCGACTTAGGCACTGACGACAGATGGATTTGACTGGTTTTGGTTAGAGGTTCGACCAAGGACTTTACTTCCAGAAGATTGACTTGCTTTATGAATTTCCTGTGCTGTTAGCTTACCAGAAAGTACCGCCCCTTCCATACTGCCAAAAAAGGGCTGGGCTGTATAGCTACCTGACAAAAAGAAATTAGTGATCGGCGTTGCTTGACTAGGACGGAACTGCTCACGGTTTGGAGTAGCGGTATAAATTGATCTCGGAGTCTTAACGACATGAGACTTTAAGACTTTGGCAGGACTGGGGAGATGCTGCGGAAATAGTTTCGCAAGTTCATTCAGCGTTGCTTCCACGATTTCGCTGTTGGGACGATCAATCCAATCGGCAGCAGGGGCAAACACTAGCTCTAGCATCGATTTGTCAGGGTCAGCATATGCCTTACAGGAGTTACTCATATCGGAGTATACGCTGAGCAGGGGCGATCGCGAAAATAGGGTGTGATCAATATCCGTAAGCTTGCGATCGAACCAAAGCTGCACACTGATTACGGGTACACCTTCTAGATGATCTAGCTGTTGAAAATAGGGCAAGCCTTGCCAAGTTGAGGGGATGTAATTTTTAAAAGCGTCCACTGACATCGCCGAAACGTATGCATCCGCGTAAATCTCACGACTAGGCGAACCATCTGTGCTTTGGATGATCAACTTTTCGATATTGCCATCTTGATCGGTGACAATTTCCTTGAGGGCAACACCTGTATGCACTTCGCCGCCTCTTGCCATGACATAATCAACGATCGGCTGACAGAGACGCTCAGGAGGTGCGCCATCTAAATAAGCAATTTTGGAGCCGTCCTTTTGTTGGAGAAACTTATTGAGGGCGCGGAGGGGAATCGTTGCCGAAATCACATTGGGATCGATAAATTTGAGGGATTTACAAACAGCAATAAAAATGTCAGTGGTAATGTCCTTGCCGATGCCACGCATTTCTAGCCATTCTTCAAAGGTGTATTTGTCCATCGACACAACATAGTCATCGCCGCGAATAATTGCAGGAATTAGCCCGATCGCAAACCGAATCTTTTGATTCCAAGTGAGCATATCGTTGTTGCGTAGAATCGAGGTAATGATATTGAAAGGAGCGGGGATATTAGGTACGTCAAACCATGACAATACCCCTGGCTTTTCAGGTTGATTAAAAATTAAAGCATGGCGTTTCCATTGCAGGCGATCGAGGATATTTAGCTCACCCATCAGTTGCAACATATTTGGATAAGCGCCAAAAAAGTTATGTAGCCCTGTTTCGATCCAGTCGCCATCGGCATCTTTCCATGCTGCTACTAAGCCGCCGAGAACGTTACTGCGCTCTAGCAAAATCGGCTGATGTCCTAAATCCACCAAATACTTGGCACAGGATAATCCTGCTAACCCTCCTCCAGCGATCGCAACGCGCATACTTTTTCGATACCTATACGTTTAATTTTTTATGTTTAATTATCTCCATCTTACTTTGCAAAGCTTAATAATTCACTAAATTTTGTCAGTAAAACCCAGAAAGTAGAGTGGGGCGCTAAGCGCCCCACTCTACTTTCTGGGTTTTATATTGATGAACCATTGGATAATCGCATTTTTGTTTTAAGATGGCGATCAGCACTTCAATCTTAGCCAGTATGGTAAAAAGCCTCATTGATTCCCCTGAGATATCTAGTAAGCCATCTCGTAGATTATGGATGGCGGCGATTAAGTTCCCGATGTATAGTGTGGCGATCGTGCCGATCGCTACGGGTACGGCTGTTGCTTATCGCAATATAGGGGCGATTAACTGGAGTATTTTTTTCATGTTTCTGGTTTCCGCAGTCTTGATTTTAGTCTGGGAAAATCTCTGCAATGACGTATTTGATTCGGAAACAGGCATTGATATCAATAAGGCGCATTCAGTTGTCAATCTTACGGGCAAGAAGAATTTAATCTTTGCGATCGCTAATATTTGTTTGCTTCTAGGCATTAGTGGCGTATTGGCTATTTCTTGGATACAGCAAGATATTGTGGTGGTTAGTGCGATCGCCCTTTGCTGTTTTCTCGGCTATATTTACCAAGGTCCCCCATTTCGGTTGGGATATCAAGGATGGGGCGAGGTTTTATGCTTTTTTGCCTTTGGACCCTTAGGAGTTTCGGCAGCTTATTATAGCCAAACTAAATCTTGGTCTATTGGCGCGATCGCCGCAGCAATCATTGTTGGAATTATTACTAGCCTGATTTTATTCTGTTCTCATTTCAATCAAGTTGCCGATGATCTTGCCGCAGGTAAGCGATCGCCTGTTGTGCGTTTAGGCACTAAGCGCTCAGCCCAACTTTTACCTTGGATTTGTGCTGTGATCTATGGGATTGCGATCGTAGCGATCGCTCTTAATTTTTTCCCCATCTGGACTGCGATCGTTTTAGTTAGCTTACCGATTGCATGGAAATTGTCTAGATTCATTTTAGAAAATCATGATCAAGCCGATCTATTACTAGATTACCGATTCATTGCAGTGGCACTACATTTTGTTATCGGTTCATGTCTGAGTATTAGTCTGATTTTTTAGAAAATGCATCTATTGAAACTTAGGGTCTATCGGTCATAAGTTTGTTGGAAATCCACTAGCATAATACTTCTGGCAGTTTCAAAACTTCGTATCACCTATAAAGTTCTTGAGAGAAAAACAAGCCAATTTATAACAGATAAACTAAAGAAAGAAAGAAAGAAACTTTATAAAAAGAATTAACTGTTTTTTAAGTTTACATTTGGGTTTCAGTCATTATAATATTGGTGTAACAGCTTCTAACGATTATGAATCACAATTTAGGAAAGGAAAATATTACTGTGGTTTGTGTGGCTGACAACAATTATGCGATGCCAATTGCTGTCACTGCCTGCTCAATTCTCAAACATCTACCACCCGAACAATCACTAGATCTGTATATACTTGATGCTGGGATTGAACCTATTAATGTTAAAAAGATTCTTAAATCTCTTGACTTATCTAGATGTAAGGTTAACTTTATCAATACCAAAGATCAATTTAAAGACGTTCCCACATCCGATCATCTTACTGAGTCAACATTTCATCGACTTTTAATCCCTCAGCTTCTTTCTCAAGATTTGCACAAAGTCATTTATTTAGACTGTGACCTGTTAGTTCTAAGTGATCTCAGTATTTTATGGAATATTGACATTGGAGACAAACATATTTTAGCAGTCCAAGACCTTAGTATAAAAACAATAGCTAACGCTATCAAAGATTATCAACTACTTGGCATACCTCCAGATTGCAAATACTTTAACGCTGGTGTTCTAGTATTTAATTTAGACAAATGGAGAGAATTTGACACTTCATCAAAAATAATAGAATATGTTCGTAAACCTCGTAAATCTTTATTGTTATATAATGATCAGGACGCTCTAAACGCAATTTTGTGGGATAAATGGCTGGAGCTTGATCCTAAGTGGAATAGACAATTTAAATCTGATGCTAATGAAGATCGTAAACTTGTTGATTTGCTTACTGAAAGGTATGGAGAAGATGCTTCATTAGAGATTGCAAATAATCCATACATTATTCATTTTATACAGGATACAAAACCTTGGCAATATTATCGCCATCCCAAGAAAAATCTTTTTTATGAATATCTTGATCTGACTGATTGGGCTGGATGGAGATATAGTATATGGACAGTTCTTTGGCGCAAATTGAGCAAAATATTTAGCAAATACTTTGTAATTAGAGTAAAGACCTAAATATAAATAATTAGATTGATTTGTATTACGAGTCTGAAGATATAAAACTATTTTTTATATAGTTAATGATTGATTAGTTTTAGGGTTACCATCAAATTTAGAAGTGAGGCATTGGGTAGTTAGTGGGGATAATCTTAGTGGTGCAGAAGATTTTGAGATCTTAGATAAGACAATGACCTACTTATTAAGATATCCCCGCAAGCACCTAATTACTTGTTGAGTTTGCTATTAGTATCTGAATAATCACAAAAAAAATTTAGATTAGCCTATTTATAAAAAACCTTGGCAAGAAATAATGTGGGAAATACCTAGAGGTTTCTGAAGCACTAAGGAGGATAGTTCAAGCTAACGAAAAAGTTGCAAATACGTTGATCACGATTCAACTAGTTAGCACTTATTTTTCAACCAGTTAAGCCTATCGTGTAAAGCTAACTATTTATTTGCCAATTCACCAAAAGTTTACTATCTTTTCAACTGTACTTTTCAGAAACTTAAATGAAAATCTTACTTGCTATTCATCATCCATTAGATCCTAATCTAGGCGCTCCAGGAGTGACTTGGAGACTAGGACAAGAATATATAAAACTTGGACATGAGGTAAAGTTTTTTTCTTTTGACGACATGCCCAACTTTCTACCTGAATTAGTAAAGGCTGTCATATTTCCTGAATTCTTGGCATCTAAAATGCCGACTCTCATCAAACAAGAAGGTATTGATGTTATTGATGCTTCTACAGGGGATAGTTGGGTATGGGCAAAATGGATAAAGCCACTCTCAAAAAAAACGCCACTATTAGTCACACGCAGTCATGGTCTAGAGCATACTGTCCATCTTCAGTTGCTTAAAGATGTGAAGTTAGGCAAAGCAAAAGTCAGTTGGAAATACCCTATCTACCATGGTGGTTTTCATCTTTGGGAAGTCGCAAAATCCATGCAGTTAGCTGATTTAGTACTTTGTCTTAATCAGCATGATATGCAATATTCGATCAAACAATTGGGTGTTTCAGCAGAACGAGTCCATGTTGTGAATAATGGCATCTCAAGTAGTCTATTAGGACTATCAATGGAGAGATTATCTGAGGATAGCAAAATTCGGATTGCACATATTGGTAGTTATATTCCCCGTAAAGGTATTGAGTACAGTGTGCCTGCGTTAAATCGGATTTTACAAAAATATCCCGATATAGAAGTTAGTTTCTTAGGAGCTATGGTTCCGCCAGAAAGGGTCTTAGCCGATTTTGATCCGTCATTTCACGATCGCATTCATGTTATTTCTAAATATCAAAATAGTGATTTGCCATCTCTATTAGCAGGGCATAGCATCCACTTGTTTCCCTCTCTTTCAGAAGGATGGGGATTAGCAGTTGTTGAAGCAATGGCTTGTGGTTTAGCTCCAATCATTTCAAATATTCCTGGTCCAACAGAAATGGTGAAACATGATTTTGATGCGCTGGTAGTTCCGCCTAGAGATACTGAAGCAATTGAAGAAGCAATTACAAAATTAATTGGAGATCGGGCTTATTTAGAAAAACTACGTAACAATGCGTATAAGACTGCTCAAAGCTACTCATATACCAATATTGCTAAACAAAATTTGGATTTGTATAACAGAGAGCTTACTAAAGTTAAAGGCTAAAGCATTGTAAACTTGTTTTATGTAAAATCAAGCCGAATTTTCTAAAATAACCAAGTCAAAAAACATGGATTACACCACTAAGGTTTTGGCGATCGCTGAGTCTTCTATGGGGCATAAGACTCACATCATGACAATGCAAAAATATTTTGAGTCTTCATTATGCTACGTTGATATCTATTGGAGTGATCAAGAAAGAGAGATATTTACCAGAGTTATTAATAAGATACTTAACTTACGGGTTCCAAATAAATTTGTACAGTCCTATAATTTAGACTTATTTCGATTTCGTGCACAGCTTGGTTATGCATTACTTGCCAAAAGATTGATAGCTAGAAAAATTAGTCAAGCTGATTATAATGTTTTGTTCTTCCATACTCAGCCATTAGCATTTCTGTCACTAAATTTAATGCTAAAAATGCCATCAGTAGTCAGTATTGACATGACTAACAAGCAAGCAGCAGAAGAGTCTACGAATAAACATAGATGGACTTATAGTCCCAACAAGTTTTTGGAGAAACAAGTATATCAAAACTGTTCCAAAATCTTAACTTGGACCGAATGGGCGCGTAGTTCAGTCATTAATGATTATGGTATTCACCCAGACAAAGTAAAAGTGGTTCCTCCAGGAGTGGATACAAATCGCTTAGTATTTACAGATAGGAACCATAAGTCAAGTCAAGGTTTATATAACATCTTATTTGTTGGTGGAGATTTTAAACGCAAAGGGGGAGAAGATCTCCTTGCTGTTTTTTTAGCGCAATTTGCAGATCAAGCGATACTGCATATAGTTACTAGTCTAGGTGCAGTTAGTTGTGATCATCCAAATGTTCGTATATATAATGGTGTAGAAGCTTATAGCTCTTTGTGGTTTGATCTATATAGACAAGCAGATGCTTTTGTTATGCCAACATATGGAGATGCTTTTGGCATAGTCTTTATTGAAGCAATGGCATCTGGCTTGCCTGTAATTGCATCTAAACTTACTCAAACCACTGAAATTGTTACTGATGGAGAAACAGGGTTCCTTGTTACTCCTGGGAATCGTCAAGATCTAGCTCATAAACTGCAACTATTAATTGATGATCCTAGCTTGGGTAGACAAATGGGAAAAAGGGCAAGGGAAGTAGTTGAAGAAAGTTTTGATACTCAAAAGAATTTTCAAAAAATAGAGTTAATATTTGAAGATTTAAGTACATGTTTGAAAAATTAAGCAAAGACGTTGAGCGTTTAGGTTTTACAGCGCTTTGCGCCCAAACCCAAACCAAGAAGACTTTTAAAAGCGTTGCAAAGCAACGCTTTTAAAAGTCTTCTTGTGGTTCGTTTGATCGGTAATTGCTGTATAAAAAGTAATGTAGCGCTCTTAAATGAGTTGTAAGATTTTGAGTGTTGTGAGAGTGCGCCGCGCACTCTCACAATCTATTTAGGATTGCTATAAGTCAATAAATATGTCTCTAGAGTATTACCAAAATGAATAGGGTTCATCATTGTGCTAACTATTTAGCAACTTCTGGCGGCGGCGTGAAATCCTATGTGGATGGACTTTTGACGGAATTACCAGAGATGTTTGCTCATGAGATTATTCCATCATTAAAGAATTTTGATCAAAGTCAATACAAGTTATTGCACCTCCATGAAGGAGAGATGATTTTAGACCTTAAGGATCAATGTCCTGCTGTTTATACTCTACACAATCACCATCCCTACTGCCCTAGCGGCTCAAAATATTTCCCACAGCAAGGAGTTTGCGATCGCAAAATGTCTGTTATTGGATGTACATGGGGACATTTGATCGATGGATGCGGAAGTCGGCGACCAAAAAAAATTATTTCTAACTTTAAGAGAGCCTATAGTGCGTTGGATGTCCTCAAAAAGTTAAAGATTACAGTGATTGCAAATAGTGATTATGTGCGATCGCAGTTGATTGCCAATGGGTTACCAGAATCACAGGTAATAACTTTACGGTGTGGGATAGCTGCAACTTCCTCTAAGCATGAGCCTTTAGATCAAGACATACACGCTCAAAAGCGAATTCTCTTTGCAGGTAGGATAGTGCCAGAGAAGGGGCTGGATTGGTTATTAAGAACGATGCCTCTTTTAGATCAGCGTATTCATCTTGATATTGCAGGTGAAGGGTGGGCTATGCCACAGGTTCGGAAGTTAGCAGAGTATTTGAATATTGGCGATCGCCTTACTTGGCATGGCTGGTGTCAAAAAGAGAAGCTAGAGGAGCTATATCGTCAAAGCTTTGCTGTAATCTTTCCTAGTGTTTGGCCAGAGCCTGCGGGATTAGTTACTTTGGAAGCCTATGCAAGATTTCGCCCAGTAATTGCTAGTAACGTTGGCGGGATTCCTGAACATGTTCAGGATGGGAAAACAGGAATTTTAGTGGAGCCAAATAATAGTCAAGATCTAGCTGCGGCAGTCACGGATTTGGCTAATAATTTTGGCAAATCACGCGAAATTGGTATAGCTGGCAATAATTTATTTCACTCAGAATTTACCCTTGCTATTCATGCTCAAAGATTGCAAGAAATTTATGATTTAGCGATCGCTAAGTTTCATAAATCTTTTTGATAAAAGCCTGTCTGCGGCAGACTTTTATCAAAATTTTTAAGCTTGTTTCGATTCTGATCCATCGATGATGCGTTGGAATAGATAGCCTGTCCCACGAGCTGTCAAGATCAATTCAGGATTGCTAGGATCTTCTTCGAGCTTTGCCCGCAAGCGAGAAATATGAACATCAACAACGCGAGTATCCACATGGCGTTCTGGTGTATACCCCCAGACCTCTTGCAAAATTTCTGCTCTCGAAAAAGCTTCACCCGATCGCCCGACCAATAGCTCTAACAAACTAAACTCCATACCCGTCAAACGGATACGCTCATCGGACTTATAGACTTGACGCTTATTAGTATCAATCTTGATCGTGTTGATATGGATCACGCCAGAACTGGGGATGCCTGATGTGCCATTGCGATCAAAGCGCCGCAATACTGAACGAATCCGCGCTTCTAATTCCTTTGGTGAAAAAGGCTTAACAACGTAATCATCTGCACCTAATTCGAGTCCTGTAATGCGATCGGCAACATCACCTAAAGCGGTCAGCATGATAATCGGGATATCCGATTCTTTGCGAAGCTCTTGACATACCCCGTAGCCGTCGAGCTTTGGCATCATTACATCAAGAACCACCAAGTCAGGGTTTTCTTTATGAAAAACTTCGATCGCTTCTTCGCCATCTGCGGCGGTGACGACCTCGTAACCGATCATCGACAGACGTGTCTCCAGAATTCGACGGATACTAGCTTCGTCGTCTACAACTAGAATTTTTTCCTTATGGTTTTCCAAGCCAGTTTACACTCCACTATGCTGCTAGCTACAATTCAGTAAAATTTTATAGTTTTACATATTTATTTAACTAAGTTTACAAGAAATCGGTCGTTACAATCCGAAAACAAAACTTAAAGTTTCAGAATAAACTTAATCTGGGGTTTACCTGATTTATAGCTACAGTCACCTGTCTCATGGACAAATCAAAAACCAAGAATTGATTGGCGGAGCTTTGCGCCGCCAATCAATTCTTGGTTTTTATGTCCTACACTTGGCAACTTGTGCTGTCGCTTCTTTCCGATTTTATGTAAGCGATTGCGATAAAATTGTATGAAGTTTTATGCACAATGAGGATTTTGCGATTATGACTGAACCAACTCAAGTACCACAAGCTACTGATCCAAAAATGGGATTTAACACCTATGCAGAAAGGTTAAATGGTAGAGCCGCTATGGTTGGTTTTATCATTGCCGTTGCGATCGAGCTTTTCACTGGTAAAGGTTTGTTAGCATGGCTAGGTCTAATTGATATAGGCTAATGAAATAAGGGCGTGAAGCGCCCTTATTTCGGTTTCTAGTTTTTTTAATTCTTTTTTTAGTTATGGCATCTGGCAAAATCGAGAACTCTCTGTACTGGACTGCGGCAATTTTGGGATTAGTTCTCGATCAAGCCTCCAAATATCTAGTTGTGCAATATCTCAAACCCCTAAAATCAGTCCCCTTGATTAATGGGGTATTTCATTTTACCTATGCGACTAACACAGGTGCGGCTTTTAGCTTGTTTAGTGGTCAGATTGATTGGCTCAAATGGGTATCGATGATTGTGAGTTTGGGGCTAGTAGCCTTTGGGGTTTTTGGTAAAAACTTAAATCGCTGGGAACAAGTTGGCTATGGCTGCATTTTGGCGGGAGCCGCAGGCAATGGCATCGATCGCTTTGTGGCGGGTTATGTAGTTGACTTTATCGATATACGGATTATTCGCTTTGCGATTTTTAATATTGCCGATATCTCCATTAATATCGGTTTGGTTTGTCTAGCGATCTCGGTTTTATTTCTAACCAAACCATCTAAGTCAAAAAACTAGATAAAAATAGGAGCCGATGAAAAGTAGCCTGCGGCTACTTTTCATCGGCTCCTATTTTAGTTTTTAAGTTAACGTGAGTTCGATATAGCCATTTGCGGCGTGCGAAGCACGCCGCAAATGGCGAAAAATGGTAAGAATCGCTTAGCGATTCTTACCATTTTTCGCTTTCGTCGAACTGACGCTAATTTATAAAAGTGTCGTCACACTTTTGTAAATTAAAAACTAAACCTAATCCAAGAAAACAAAACGGCTACGCCGTTTTGTTTTCTTGGATTAGAGCGTGAAGCGCTATATTGCTAGTTAGAAGTTATTTGAGAGGCTTAAGAGTATGGCAAATTCCCCAAAAATTGTAGTCGTTACTAATGGTAAAGGGGGGGTGGGTAAAACAACAACAGCGATCGCCTTAGCGGGTATCTTGGCTCAGGACACAAAAGTATTAGTCGTGGATGCTGACATCCAAGGAAGCTTGTCTTGGTGGGTAGGACGTAGCAACAAGGACATGGGTTTTGATATTGCCAAAGAAATTGATCCGACTCATTTAAAAAAACTACCGAAACTCAGCAGTTACGATCTAGTATTGGTAGATACACCACCTGCGCTACATTCCCATGCACTTGCCACGGTTGTTGCGATCGCTGATTATTTGGTTTTGCCAAGTCCACCTGCTCCGATGGATTTAACAGCTCTAATTGATACTGTTAAAAGTACAGTGCGACCTGCCCAAGTTCCCCATCGAGTTCTCCTCACCCGTGTTGATCCGCGATGTCTGAACGAAGCGCTTGAAGCTCAAAATACTCTATTAGAGGTGGGAGTACCTGTTTTTCATGCGTTTGTAAGAGCTTACAAAGCCCATGAACGCGCTGCTTTAGAAGGGAAATTGGTTACAGAATGGAAAGGCAAAAATGCTAGAGAAGCGGAAGCAGACTATCGACGCGTAGTTGATGAACTGCGTCGGGACATTTTAAAGTGATATGAGGTGTCAAGTACCACATATTAAGGAATGAAATAAAAAATAAAAAGTAAAACTATGTCAACTAAAAAGAAAGTCGGAATTTCGGATTTATTACGTGATGAAGTTCAGAAGGAACCTGAAGCTTCAGTTAAGAATATGTCAACTGAACAAACTATTGAAGTAAAAGCAGAAACAATCTCTGATGGGATTAACAAAATTGCTAGTGTTCCTAATTCACAGAAGGCGATAGCGGATTCTCCAAATATTGATGATCGCACAAAAGCAAAAATTTCTGAATTAGAGCTATTACTTGCTCAATCACTAGAAAGGGAAACTGTCCTTTCGCAAACTGTAACCGATCTAGAAAAAGATTTGAAATTTAGCCACACTAATGTTGAGCTTTTGCAGAAATCACTGGCGGCGATCGAGAGCCTCAAAAATGAGCTAGATCAACAACTTGTAGAAGTAAAACGTGACAACTTACGCTTGGCTGAAGCAAATATTCAATTATCGGAGCAGGTTAAAGCGTTAGATGCTGCAAAAACACCAGTAACTGATACTTCTAATTCTTCTCAATTGGTGTCACAAAATCCGCAAAATGCTTCCCAAAATAATAGAGCAACTCCTCGAAAGCAACCTGTCGAGCAGCCCTATGCCCAACGCGATCGTAGTCTCTATGCCCGCCCAACTGGCTCTAACGAACAATTGCAGCGTATAAACAATAAAAATATTGGTTGGATGGACTAATAGCAAAACACAAAGTGGCTAAGCTATTTTGTGTTTTTAAACCCTTAATGGGTTTGCAGGGTGGTTTCATTTTCGGAAAAGCAAATAGGAAGGGAGGTGCAGTAAAATCAGAGGGAAGAAGAGTTAGTCAGAGTATCTAAGAGAGACCGTAGTTTGATGTAAATTGTCCAAAGTCTTGCCCAGATTGGGCTGATTATTTTTGAGGGCAATCAAATAATGCTGTTCCTGCTCAGCAATTAATTTCACCGTATCTTTTTGACGAGATTGTAAAGTGAAGTGTGTAAACGTCAGTTCGACGAAAGCTAAAAATGGTAAGAATCGCTTAGCGATTCTTACCATTTTTAGCCATTTGCGGCGTGCTTTGCACGCCGCAAATGGCGATATCGAACTCACGTTCTTTTTATTTATGGGCTAGCCCGATCGCCTGTTGAATATTCTCTAAGCCATTAGCTTCTAACTTAGCAACCAAACCTTGCAAGATCTGCTTAACAATCATTGGTCCCTCATAAATTAAACCCGTATAAACCTGCACGATCGCCGCTCCAGCCGTAATTTTTTGCCAAGCATCTTCTGCCGTGAAAAGACCGCCCACGCCGATGATTGGAAGACTGCCCTGTGTCGTCTGCCAGATCAGGTTGATCACTTCCAGAGAGCGATCGCGCACAGGCTGACCACTGATACCGCCTGCTTCTTCGGTGACAGCTTTACCCGTCATTACTAGATGCGTAGTCGTTAAGTTTTGGCGTGAAATTGTTGTGTTTGTAGCGATAATTCCTGCTACGCCATAGGCTTGACTTGCCTTGACCACTTCAATAATGTCAGCATCATTTAAGTCTGGGGCAATTTTTACTAAAATCGGTTTGTTCTGGGTGTTAATTGGATTTAGCTCCGCAAGAATTCCGCATAACTGGTCAGTTGCTTGCAAGTCTCGCAAATTGGGCGTATTTGGTGAACTGACATTAACTACAAAATAATCACCAAACTCATAGAGCGATCGCAAGCTTTCGGCATAGTCTAATTTTGCATCGACAATCTCCGTAATTTTAGACTTGCCCAGATTAATGCCAAGGGGAATACTCAGTTTATGGACTTGTAAATAATTTTTGAGATCTACTGCTGTTGCGGCTGCGCCACGATTATTAAAACCCATACGATTTAAAACAGCGCGATCGCTGGGTAAGCGAAACAAACGTGGTTGTGGATTGCCAGACTGAGCATGGGCTGTAATCGTCCCCACTTCTGCAAAGCCAAATCCCAAATGTTCCCATGCACCGATCGCTTCTGCATTTTTATCAAAACCTGCTGCCAACCCAACGGGATTCTCAAATTTTAGATTCCATAAAGTTTGTGACAGCCGCGAATCGCTATAGTAAAGGGTAGACTTGGCGATCGCTTGCAGTATGGATGACTCACTAATCCGCCGACAAGTGGCGATCGCTAAATGATGAGCAGCTTCAGGATCGAGGGAAAATAACAGGGGACGCACCCCATATTGATAGGCAGCACTTAACATAGGTTTAGTTAATTAGCTTTTCTTGCGAAGCAAGAAAAGCGGCAATAAGGAATTAAGGAGTACATTTCCCAATGATATGGCAACTACTGACAGCACCCCTCGATGGACTAGTCTGGATTGCAGAGCAAATCGAAGAAAGGGCGACTACTGAATTAGAAAAAACCGAAAATCTGCAAAAACGTCTCACTACTTTACAACTAAAGTTTGATCTTGGTGATATTAGTGAAGAAGATTTCATGGCTCAAGAACAAGAAATTTTAGAAGCTATGGAAGCAGAAATAAATGAACAAGACGAATAAACAGCAATTCTCACTATGAAACCGATTTTGGTATTTCCAGCGCCGAAGGCGCTGGAAATACCAAAATTGTTTTTTTGAAAGTACGCCATTGGCGGACTTTCAAAAAACCGATTTTTATAATGAGAATTGCTGATGAATAAACCAGAGCAGAACGCGCTCTAGTTTATTCTTAACAGAAACGGTAAATCTAATGGAAATCAGTGAACTAATCAATAGCTACCATGCTGGTCGCCGCAATTTTGCGGGAGTCAACCTCAGTAAAACGGATATGAATGGAATTGACTTGAGTCATGCCGATCTCAGTGGTGCAAATCTGAGTGAATCTAGTCTCTACGGCGCAAACTTAAGCAACGCTAAGCTAAATGGTGCAGATTTTAATGGTGCAAAGCTATATCGCGCTAACCTTGTCAGCGCTAATTTCAGTGGCGCTGATTTAGGAGAGGCGGATCTCAGCGAAGCCAATCTCAGTGATGCCAAGCTCTATGGGGTGAATTTGTATGGAGCAATTTTGAACAAAGCTAAATTACCCCGCGCTAAATTAAATGGTGCAAATATGGGTAAAGCTAAGCTAAATAGGGCTGATCTTAGTGAGGCAATTCTCAGGGATGCGCGGTTATTTGGCGCAGGGCTAAATGAGACGATGTTGCAACGAGCTGATCTGAGTAGGGCTAGTCTCAATGGTGCAAATCTAAATAAAGCCATGCTATGTGAGGTGGATCTAACTTTTGCGAGTTTGTACGGTGCAAGTTTATGTGATGCTGATCTGAGCGAAGCCGATCTCACTAGTGCCAATCTCCAAGGCTCCGATCTATCTCGCGTAAATTTTTATAAGGCTAACTTAAGTAAAGCAAAAATGGCAGACGCTGTTACTGAGGGGATGTTGACCCAAGAGGCAAATTTAACAGGCATCATCTGGTCATAAAACCCAAGAATTGATTGGCGGCGCTCCGCGCCGCCAATCAATTCTTGGAGCTATAAAGGTGACGCGAAGCGTCACCTTTAAAATTACTTATTGCCGTAAGCTTGCCATGCCAAATTGACTAGTGAATTAAATATAGCGGCAGCAGCGATCGCATTGCCTTTCCGACCATCAACACGAATATGGGGAATTAATGAGTCATTTAATCGTGACTTGATCACATCGGTATCAATAAACCCCGCAGGAGTTCCAATTACCAGAGCAGGTTTAACATCCTCCATCTCGATCAAATCCACCAAGGTTGCCAATGCTGTTTGCGACTCACCGATCACAAAAATGGCTTCAGGATAGCGTTTTGCCAAAGTTTCAATTCCCCAAGCTGCTTGGGTTTTACCTTTTTGAGGACGGGTAATCGCTTCAACACCACAATAAATAGGATTGGCAAAAGTATCACAGATTTTAGGAAAGATCGCCGCTTGCACCGTTGGGACATCTACGATAATTGTGGTGCGTGTAGCGAGGGCTGTGGCTCCAGCCTGCAGGGAATTTTCAGAAAACCTGACGAGATTTTTATATTCAAAGTCTGCGGTCGCATAAATTACTTGGCGCACAATTTCATATTCAGATGGTGAAAGTGAATGTTCACCAATCTCGTTATCGATTATTGCTAAGCTTTGTGCGTCCGTAATATGCCATTCCATAAAATTATGCGATTACCGTAGTTTAGTCATATAGCATTCAGCTATGACCGTACCATATTTTAGAGAATGTCGCGATTTTTGCACCCAATAGGGAGAGGCAGCGCGAAGCGCTGCCTCTCCCTATTGGGTTTTGAGATTATTCTGGAACATAAGCATTTTGCCTAACACAATTTCGCCCTTCGGCTTTGGCGAGATACAAGGCTCGATCTGCTGACTTGATTAGATGAATCACTTCAAAATCTTGAGTGGGTAAAATTGTCGCAACGCCACAGCTAATCGTCATATACTTAGCAACTTTAGAGTAATCGTGAGGCAATTGCAGCGATCGCACAATTTCTATAGCTCGCATTGCCACATTCATTCCCCCCTCGGCATCGGTATTCGGTAAAATAATCGCAAATTCTTCCCCCCCATAACGAGCCACCAAATCCGCAGGACGATTGGTTGATTTACTAATTGCTTGGGCAACCTCCTGTAAACAGCGATCTCCCTCTTGATGTCCGTAATTATCGTTATAGTTTTTAAAAAAGTCGATATCGCATAGCACTAATGAAATTGGAATTTGTTCTCTATGCGATCGCTTACATTCCTGCTCCAGATATTCATCTAAGCAACGACGATTAGCCACTTGCGTTAAGCCATCGATGGAAACCAATCTTCTTAGCTCTTGCACCACAACTGCTAATTGTTGGTTGGCGGCTTCAAGCTGTTGGCGGAGATTGGCTTGCTCCAGCAAACGCCGCACTCTCTGCCGTAGCACCGCCCAATGAATGGGCTTAGTCACATAGTCTGAAGCCCCCACATCATAGGCGCGATCTACTGATTCGCGATCTTCCAGCGCCGTAATAATTAAAACAGGCGTATGATCGCCATGAGGCAGTTTTTGCAGCCGTGAACAACATTCAAAGCCATCCAAGACAGGCATCATGGCATCCAGTAAGATGATATCTGGTAGATGTTCTTGATAAACTTTTAATGCCTCCATCCCGTTAGCAGCCTCAATCACGCGATAATTTTCCCGTTCCAAATAACGTACTAAAATTTTTCGCATAAACAAATCATCATCCACTATTAAAATCTGAGCAGTCTTGGATGATGATTTTTCGAGGGTATTAATTTCTTGACTTACTTTTGGGCTAGGATGCTGCTTATGGCGATCGCTAATATCATCGATTGTCATTACATGGTTAGACGGTAAAATTGACGTTAACAGACATGCGTCTACCTGAAGAGTTTAAGTGGTTCAGCCTAATTAAAACCTGAAACCAGAGATTGTTCCGCCCGTGTAGCGGGCGGAACAATCTTCTAGGTTTCTAGTGTACTTATCTTAGCTACTTAGTGATATTTTTCATGCTCTAATTCAGATTTAACATTTGCATATTCATCAGTAATTTTATTGATTTTGATATCTAAGTCCTCATATTTTTGATTGCGTAGACTTGTTTCCAATTCGCGGCATAGAGTTGATAGATCTTCTGCACCAATTACACTACTGCTGGATTTTAAGGTGTGAACAGTCCGCACCATTACCTCAAAATTTTTCTGTGCAAGGCTAGTATATAACTCTTGGAGGAGTGATTGCGTATTATCTAAGTAACTATCAATCAGTTCAATCAAAAATTCTGGATCTTCGCCGCCAATATCACTGGCGACTTCATGAAGAGTAGAAATATTAATTGAAGATAATGGTCTGGATTTATTTGGGATGACAGGTGGACATTCTCGTAAAACCCTCACAAGTTCAGCGTTAAGGATAGGCTTGCTGAGATAGTCGTCCATACCTGCGGCTAGACAAATCTCACGATCGCCTTGCATGGCATTGGCGGTCATCGCCACAATCCTCGGCTTGGAGATGAGTTTACCGTTTTGCCAATTCTGCTCAATTAGTTGAGTGGCTTCGAGTCCATCCATCTCTGGCATTTGCATATCCATAAACACTAAGTCATAGGGCTGCTGCGAAAGAGCCGATAGTACCTCTAAGCCATTAGCGGCCACATCAGCCCGATAACCCATACGTTGCAAAATATGTATGGCTACTTTCTGGTTAACCACATTGTCCTCAGCTAGCAAAATTCGCAATGGATGATTTCTTGCCATAAGTGGATCAAAGGCAAAACTTTGCTTTGGTGAGCCTAGAGTAATTCGTGCCGTATTTGATTGATTAGCTAAGTTTTGAGCAATATTTTGACTGATGGTTTGACTAATTGACTGAGGCGATCGCACCGTGGGTGAGATTAGTTGCGAATCACTAACATTGATCGGTGCAGGTTGTTCCCAAATGTTAACGGGAGCCGTAATCGTAAAGTAAAAAGTAGAACCTTTCTGCTCACTGCTTTCCACCCACATTGTGCCGCCCATCAGTTCACATAGGCGCTTACTGATCGCCAGACCTAGCCCAGTCCCCCCATATTGTCGAGTGGTTGAGGCATCTACTTGGCTAAAGGGCTGAAATAGTCGATATAGGCGATCGCTAGGTATACCAATCCCTGTATCTTTTACAGCAAACTGTAGGGTTCGCAGCAACTGAGTTTCTTCATGATGATCGCTCAGTTCACACCGCAAATAATGCGAAACAAGCATTTGCGTAACTGAAATATTGACAGAGCCGCGACTTGTAAATTTGATCGCATTGCCAATTAAATTTGCTAAAACTTGCCGTAATCGAGTCATATCACCGATCACAATCAAATCCACATCGGGATGAATCAAATAACCGAGTTCAATGCCTTTTTCCAATGCCTTAGCTGAGAGCAACTCGATCGTATCTTCTAAACAAGTTCGCAAATCAAAGGTTTGTTCTTCTAGTTCTAAATGTCCTGATTCAATTTTGGAAAAATCTAAAATATCATTGATGATCGTCAGTAATGTGTTACCCGCATTCCGAGCAATCTCCACAAATTCCCGTTGCTCTCTGGTCAAATTTGTATCTAGTAACACCCCTGTCATCCCAATGACCGCATTCATAGGAGTACGAATCTCATGACTCATAGTCGCTAAGAAATCACTCTTAGATCGATTAGCCGCTTCTGCGATCACTCGTGCTTCTTCTAATTCTTTATTTTGTTTAATTAGTTGTTCCCTCTGACGGGTTTCTTGCATTAGTAAATTGGCTTGTGACAGGGCGATACTAACTTGATTTGCTACGGATTCAAGCAATTCTTTTTCTTCAATTGTCCATTCGTGAAAACTATTACAGTGATGTAATAAAATAATCCCATTGGTTAATCCATGGGATGAAGTACGGATCGCTAAAAGCGATCGCAATTGCATTCGATAAAATAGTTCACCAAACTCATCTAAGTCTGACTCAGTATAAACATTAGTAATAGCGATCGCTTGATCTTGACTGGAAATTTTTTTGCCAAAAGCACTATCTAACAAAGGTAATTCAAGATCTTTAACCGAAAAAATTCTGTCTGCTAATTGTTCAGACATTAGCGAAATTTGAGATTGTAAAGCTGAATCATGGTTTTGGTAATCGAGTTTATAAATCAGGCAGCGACTAGCATGAAAGGCTAACTGAATTTGATGAGCAGCTGTTTCAAAAATACTGTTTATATCCAAACTTTGACGAATTTCATCAGTAATACGGTTAAGTAATACGGTAAGACGCATTTGCCTTTTTAAATCTTTTTCAGCCTCTTTGCGGGCTGTAATATCCATTTGAATACCAATAAAATGCGTTACCTTATTGGTGTCATCACATATTGGAGAAATATTTAACTCATTCCAAAATAAAGAGCCATCTTTGCGATAGTTTCTAATGACAACGCTACAAGCTTCTCCTTTCAAAATTGCATTTTTGAGGATATCTTTTTCAGATTGAAATACATCACTTCCTTGTAAAAAACGACAATTTTTGCCCATTACGTCACTAGCTTCATAGCCAGTGATTTTTTCAAACGCAGAATTTATATAGACAATCGGATTGTTTGGGAGGCGAAAATCAGTAATGACGATACCATTGTGGCTTGAAGCGATCGCCCGTTCTTGGAGACGCAGCGTTTCTTCAAATTTTTTGCGATCGCTAATATCAAAGCGAATGGCGAGATATTGCATTGGCTTACCATGATCATCAAGCAGGGGAATGATCGTGCTGTCAGTCCAATAAAATGTGCCGTCTTTAGACGCATTGCGAATTTCACCGCGCCATACATTACCGCTGATGATGGTATTCCAGAGGTTGGTAAAAAATTCTGGTGAATGATAATCGGAATTGATAAATCGATGATTTTTCCCAATTAATTCATCTTGACTATAGCCAGAGATTTCGCAAAATTTATTGTTTGCATAGGTAATCGACCCGTGCAAATCTGTAACGGCAACGATCGCAGCTTGGTCAAGGGCAAATTTTTGAAATTCTAATTCGTGCAGAGTGGTTTGCAACTTAGACTCTGCAAGCTTGCGGTTTGACAAATCGCTGGCAATACCTAAAAATCCTGAAATTTGATTATCGTCATTTCGCAGTGCTGAAATAGAGAGCATCACAGGAAATCGCGATCCATCTTTACGGATATATGTCCATTCTCTTTCCTCTATTTGTCCTAATTTCGCTTTGGCGACAAACACCTCAAAGCCTACTGGAATTGGTCGGCCTAGCTCTTCAGTTAAGGCGATCGCCCGTTGTTGAACCTCTGACAAATCATGAAAGCGCTCAGGAGAGCAATTGCCAATTATTTCTGATGCTGCATAGCCTAGCCAACGCTCAGCCGTGGTATTAAAAGCACAAATTATTCCATCAACAGTTGTCGCAATAATTGAGTAGTTGGCACTATCTAAAATTGCTTGGTGCAATTTCAAGGTCTCTTGGACTGTATTTTTTGCCGTTCTTACCATCCCATTATTTAAAGAATTTCTGCGTTTTTCTGGATAGGTTGGCAAATCACCATCAGTAGATTTAGACATAATTCAAGAAGCCCCCAGATATGAAATCTATCCAAAAATAGATGAAGGGTTGATATTAGGTCAGCAAAAGAAACCTGTAAATGCCCAGATCCCCGACTTTTTCTAGGCAAGCAAAGACAGTTTGCAAATTCACAAAAAAAGTCGGGGATCTTAATCTTTGCTATTTAAGTTTTCTTATGCCTAGCTACTTACACAACAAACATGAATTGTGAATGAATTGCGAAAAATTAAGTTTCACAGTGCGGAGCCTAAGCTCCATGCTTTGTTTACAAATGATTTAGGATTGCTATGTAACAATCATAAAATCATTTTCTATAACAATCATAAGCCATTTATTCAGTTTTTGAGAGCAACGGTATGAGTTTATCTGAGACGATCGCTGCCATTGCCACAGCGATTTCACCCCAACAGGGCAGTGTGGGCATTGTGAGATTATCGGGCGATCGGGCGGTGGCGATCGCGCAGCAGCTTTTCCATGCAGGCGGTAAACAAGTTTGGGAAAGTCATCGTATTCTTTATGGCTATGTGAAGCATCCAGTCTCGGAAACTATTGTCGATGAAAGCCTATTGCTGTTGATGAAAGCACCTCGTTCTTTTACTCGCGAAGATGTCGTAGAGTTTCATTGTCATGGGGGAATTATGGCAGTGCAGCAGGTGTTAAATCTTTGTTTAGAGCAGGGTGCAAGACTAGCAGAAGCAGGGGAATTTAGTTTAAGAGCTTTTCTCAATGGTCGAATCGATCTTACGCAAGCTGAAAGTATTAATGATCTCGTCGGTGCTAAGTCAGCCCAAGCAGCCCAATCGGCGATCGCCTCTCTTCGTGGCAAGCTCGCGCAGTCTTTAAAATATTTGCGTGGTAAATGCTTGAATGTCTTAACTGAAATCGAAGCGCGGATTGATTTTGAAGATGATTTGCCACCCCTTGATGTGGAATGGGTCAAAGCTGAAGTTAAGACGGTTTCTCAAGAATCGCAACAGATTTTAGCCACAGCCGATCGCGGTGAACTATTGCGAACGGGTTTAAAAGTAGCGATCGTTGGTCGTCCCAATGTCGGTAAATCAAGTTTATTAAATGCATGGAGCCGTAGCGATCGGGCGATCGTTACGGATTTGCCAGGAACAACTCGTGATGTCGTTGATTCGCAATTAGTGGTGGGTGGCATTCCCATTCAAGTTCTCGATACCGCAGGGATTAGGGAAACAGAGGATATAGTCGAAAAGATCGGGGTGGAGCGATCGCGGCAAGCGGCTCAGTCTGCGGATTTAGTGTTGATGGTAATTGACGCAAGTGTGGGCTGGAGTGAGAAGGATTTAGAAATCTATGAGACTGTACGTGATCGCCCAGTAATTTTGGTGGTGAATAAGATTGATCTTGTTCCTTGTCCCAGTGAGCAAGAAGCCCTCACCCCCAGCCCCTCTCCCATGGGGAGAGGGGAGCAGGAAATTCTCATTGTCAAAACTGCGGCTTCTCAACAACAGGGAATCGAGGATCTAGAAGCGGCAATTTTAAGATGTATTCACCAAGATGCGATCGCGGCGGCAAATATAGATGTTGCCATTAATCAGCGTCAGAAAGCTTGTTTACTAAGGGTGGTGCAATCCTTAGCTAATGTGCAAATTACGATCGCCGATCAATTACCGCTTGATTTCTGGACAATTGATTTACGCGATGCCATTAGTGCGATCGGTGAAATTACAGGCGAAGAGGTTACCGAATCAGTTCTAGATCAAATTTTCAGTAGATTTTGCATTGGCAAATAAACTACCTACAGCGCTTTGCGCTCAAAACCAAACCAAGAAATTTAAAAAAATTTCTTGTGGTTTATTTGATAGCTGATGTTAGGTGGAAGGAATTCTTGCGATGGCGTAAGTCTATGGCTGGCACGGGGGATTGACCCTACAAGATCTAAAATTTACAGGTAGGGGCAATCCCCCCGTGGTTGCCCTACTTCGCTAGCAGCAAGAGATTCATCATCTAAGTTCCACAAAACATCAGTGATAGGTGATTGCGGTAAATCGAACTATCCTTTTTGATCTAGAGTAGAGATGGGTAGCGCGAAACGCTACCCATTCTATAAATATTAAAACTATGCTAATTCGATTATTTCAAAAACAAGACAGCGACCAGATCGCCCAGTTGTTCCATGACACTATCCGCGAGGTAAATATTCGTGACTATTCTTCTGCACAGGTACAGGCTTGGGCTCCAGATGATTTATATTTCACCAATTGGACAGAAGACTGCACTAGCAACTTTACCTATGTTGCGGAAGAAGAAAGCGAAATCATTGGTTTTGCTCAACTCGAAACTAATGGTCATATTGATTGTTTCTTTTGCCATAAGGACTATCAGCGCTGCGGTGTAGGAACACGGTTATATCAAACGATCGAGGCAAAGGCTCTAGAATTAAAAATAGAACGCTTATTTGTAGAAGTAAGTATTACAGCGAGAGCATTTTTTAAGAGTCGGGGATTTTCTGTAGTTAAGGAACAGCAGGTAACTTGTCGTGGTGAAAAGCTGACTAATTTTGTTATGGAAAAGTCGCTTGCCAAGTATTTAGAGAAGTCTGAACCTTTCGTTGTCGCTACGTTCTATCATTTTGCTGCTCTAGCTGATTATGTATCGATGCGTCCTGCAATTACAGATTTTTGTAATAGTCACGAACTCAAAGGGGTAATTTTATTAGCAAGGGAAGGAATTAACTCCACGATCGCAGGTAGTCGAGAGGGAATTGATGCCCTGTTAAGCTACTTACGATCTGACTCACGTTTACAAGGTTTAGAGCATAAAGAGACCTATTGTGATGTTATGCCCTATAACAAGCTAAAGGTAAGACTCAAAAAAGAACTTGTAAAGTTTGGAGTTTCTGATATTGATCCTAGTAAAGAAGTGGGAACCTATGTAAGTCCTCAAGATTGGAATCAATTAATTAGCGATCCTGATGTATTAGTCATTGATACACGCAATATTTATGAGGTGGAGTTTGGTACTTTTAAAGGAGCGATCGATCCCAATTTAGATTTCTTCCATGATTTCCCTAAGTATGTTGAGGAGAATTTAAGCGATCGCAAGCAGCAAAAAATCGCCATGTTCTGCACAGGTGGCATCCGTTGCGAGAAGGCAAGCGCCTATATGTTGGCTCAAGGCTTTGATGAGGTTTACCATCTCAAGGGAGGCATTCTCAAATATCTAGCAGAAGTTCCTCCCGAAGAAAGTCTCTGGGAAGGCGAATGTTTTGTCTTTGACGATCGCATTGCGACTAAGGGATAAATGGCTTGGCTATTTCCTGAGCCATTGGCAAGAGTTCAGGATGGCTCACTACTAAGGTGGGAAAACTACGGCTACTGTAATCTTTGCCAAGTTCTAATGGAAAGATATTTTGAGAAGCTTCTAAGGGAACCCAGATCGCGCCGATCGCTTTGATAATTACCCATACAGCCGCGATATCCCAAATTTTTGGAGTTGCTTCTACTGCGCCAATCGTAGAGCCGATCGCTACCGTCAAAATGTTATAACTAGCCACGCCCAACATTCGCAATTTAAAAGGGAACTTGGATCGTCCCATTTTTTCGAGACTGCGGGAACAGGCGCTAAAAAAGTAATTGCCAAGTGCATCAGGATCAGGTGAAGTCTCAGGTAAATGAAGCGGTGTGTCGTTGAGAAATGCTGCTGAGCCATGCTCATCTGACCAACCATAAATATTTTGACGCAATGGCGGTATGGCAACATAGCCAAACACAGGTGTCCCACGATGCAATAGCCCCAAGGATATGCCCCAAATCGGAATCCCTCTGGCAAAATTGGTAGTACCGTCAAGGGGATCGACTACCCAAGCCCATTCGCGATCGGGCAAAATTTGCGTTGACTCTTCAGTTAAAATGCCATATTCAGGAAACTCTTTTTCCAGCGCCGCTTTGATATAGGCATCCGCCCAACGATCGCTTTTAGTTACAAGGCTACCATCATCCTTAGCGATCGCTACTCGCGCCTGATCAAAATCAGCAAGGAGGTGATCGCCTACCTGCCTAGTTAATTCTTGGATAAAGGGAAGAATTGCGGTCCAGTTATTCATAGGTTGTTAAGTAGCTCGACGCAGGATAAACTAAAAGGCAAAAAGCTGTGGCGCACGCTGCGCGTTCGCCACAGCTTTTTGCCTTTTAGCATACTGCACGGTTGGCGCGAAGCACCCCTCTAATTGTGCGATAAAATGCAATCATATTAGGACGTATGAGGATTCTTTAGACCTATGAACTTGAGCCTGAACCTGAGTCTAAGTTTAGGTCGCGTTTGGGCGATCGCCACCAACGTATTTCGCGAAACTGTGCGCGAACAGGTGCTGTATCTATCTCTGCTATACACGGCGATCGTGGTATCAGCGATGCTGATGTTGCCAGAATTTTCCTATGACTCATCAGCAAAGATGATTGTCGATGTTGGTATTGCCGCGATCGAAGTGGTGAGTTTGATTGTGGCAGTGTTAGTTGGTACGAATCTGATCAATAAGGAAATCGACAAACGCACAATTTTTATCTTGATTGCTAAGCCCATGCATCGTGCAGAATTTATGCTAGGCAAACACCTAGGCTTAACGGCTGTGGTTGGTGCTTTGGTATCAATTATGACGGTAATTTTTATTGTATTGATGGCGATCAAAAATATTCCGATCCCAATTCCTGCAATTCTTACGGCTAACTTTTTTATCTTTTGGCAGATCATGCTGCTAGGGGCGATCGCCATTTTCTTTGGTTCCTTTTCAGGTTCCCTAATTGCCTCTTTACTGACCCTTGCCGCTTATTTCATCGGTAACTTTAGCCGTGATTTGTTGTTATTGGGTGAGATTTCTAAAAATCCCAGTTTGCAATCTGTAACCCGCACTTTGTATATGATTCTGCCCGATTTGTCCCGTGCTAATCTTAAAAATGAGGCAGTTTACAATATTTTGCCAAGCTTGCCCGATATGTTTAACAATGGCGTGTATATCCTAAGTTATGCGCTGTTGACCTTAGCGATCGCGATTCTCATCTTCGCCCGTCGCCAATTTTAAAAGAACAACATTTTTTTCTTTAAGAATGGCGGCGCATCGCGCCGCCATTCTAATTTTGTGGATTAAGATTAAGTATATTTTAGTGAATTATCTATGCGCTATCGTCGTTTTGGCAAAACTGAGATGCTCCTGTCCGTCTTTTCATTAGGAGCAATGCGCTATATGGAATCGGCAGACAATGCCCACAAAACGATCGCAAGAGCTTTAGAAGTTGGCATTAATCATATTGAAACTGCTCAAGGCTATGGCAAGAGCGAAGAGTTTATCGGCAAAGCGATGCGAAATGGATTGAGCCAACAACGCGATCGCTTTTATCTGACCACCAAAATATCGCCAACCAAAGACGCAGACTCCATGCGTCGCCAAATCGAGCAGTCCCTAAAAAAGATGAATGTGGACTATGTTGATAACTTCGACATACATGGCATTAACTTACAAGAACATCTCGACTTAGTAACCAATCCTAATGGCTGTATGAAAGCTGTTAGAGAAGCCATCGATCAAAAGATGATCGGTCATGTCGGCTTCTCTACCCATGCGCCCCTTGACGTAATTCTCAATACGATCAACACCGATTTGTTCGAGTCAATTAATCTCCATTATTACTACTTCAATCAACGCAATGCCCCTGCGGTTCAGCTAGCCCACGAAAAAGATATGGGCGTATTTATCATCTCGCCATCGGATAAAGGCGGAATGCTATATAAACCCTCCGAAGAATTAGCAGGTGTGAGCTATCCCTTCACGGCTCTGTATATGTGCGATCGCTTTCTGCTCAGTGATCCCCGTGTGCATACCCTTAGCCTTGGTGCAGCCAATCCTGCCGAAATCGACTCGCATCAAGACGCATGGGATCACATTGAGCCTATGTCCGAATTGGAGCAAGCAGTTCTCGATTGTATCAATCGCCGCTATACCATCCTTGAAGGCGATCGCTGTTCTCAATGTTATGAATGCTTACCATGTCCTGAAGAGATTAATATTCCTGAAGTGTTGAGGCTCAGAAACTTAGCAGTCAGTTTTGATATGGTGGAGTTTGGCAAATATCGTTACAAAATGTTTGAAAATGCAGGGCATTGGTTCCCAGGTCGTAAAGCAATTCGTTGCACAGACTGCGGTGATTGCTTGCCCCGATGTCCAGAGAAATTAGATATTCCCAAGCTTTTGCGTGATACCCACGATCGCTTACAAGGAGAAGAAGGCAAGCGGCTTTGGGAATAAACCCCAAAAAACTGTGGCGCACGCACAGCGTGCGCCACAGTTTTTTGGGGTTATGCCCAGCTACTTATAGCTGTTAAGACATAAAACCCAAATAGTGTGAAGTGGTGCTTCGCGCCACTTCACACTATTTGGGTTTTGATTTGTCCTGATACAGGTGGTTATAGCTATATTAGTTTTTTGGTAGGATGAGATACATTCTGCATTTAGAAATAAATAAAATCTAAAATAAATCTATGGCTTCCAGTTATTCTTTCGATGTGGTTAGCGATTTTGATCATCAAGAACTTGTCAATGCGATCGATCAAACTCGTCGTGAAATTGTTAGTCGCTATGACTTAAAAAGCACTAAAACAGAAGTTGAACTTGAAAAAGAATCAATAACCATTAACACAAATAGTGAAATGACGCTTACTTCTGTGATTGATGTGATGCAATCTAAGGCGATTAAGCGTGGTTTGTCTCTAAAAATCTTTGACTACGGCGAAGTGGAATCTGCTAGCGGTAATCGCGTAGTTCAAAAGATTAAGCTGAAGCGCGGAATTGAGCAAGAGCAAGCCAAGAAACTCTCGAAAACCATCCGCGATAATTTCCCTAAAGCTCAGGCTTCCATTCAAGGCGATGCATTGCGGGTTACTTCCAAATCAAAAGATGAACTTCAAGAAATCATCCAACTTGTAAAGACAGAAGACTTTCCCCTCGCTCTACAATTTACAAACTATCGTTAATCACTGATGTTACGGCGAACAAAGATAGTCATAAGGTTTCAATGTCATCTTGAAAAAGGGCTTGGAGACCAAGCCCCTACCATTACAAAAATGTAGGGGCTTGGTCTCCAAGCCCTAATCTCTGCTTGTTGATAACATGATTAATCTAATAAAAAAGGGCGCTTCGCGCCCTTTTTTGTTAGGAAACTTTGAACATTTTTTCTAAAATTCTCTGCACGATTTGCCAACCTGTGAAAGTTTGCCAAGCAAAAACACCTATCAAAGCCGTATTTACAGTGATATGTGTGACTCGCGCCCATTCTTTACCCTGTTGCAATAATGGTGCAAGCGCCGCCGACAATGCAGCTAAAAATGCTAAGCCCAAACCTGCTAGCAGATGTCCACCCACAAATAGTTTGCCACTATCGTTATAGGTGACTGCCATACCGCCGACAGCACCTGCTACCATCAACACCAAAAAGACTGATCCAAGTTTGTGATGCAGGATGTTGTAACGCTTCGAGATCAAGGCTTTTTTCTCTTCCCCTTCAGTGCTGCGAATCCTGCGATATTGCCAGCCAACATATCCTGCATAAAGTGCCAAAAATAGAGTTAAGAGCATCAGAATTGGGTGAGCAAAGGTCACCACAGTTTTAAATGGTTCTGGAATTGCGACAATCATAGTTCTTAGTTGAAATTAGCAGTGTGAAGACGCTGTATCAAATCTTATCTTATGTTAATATTCCCACCAAGGAAAGTTATAGCAATGTAAGTTTTGCTTAGGACATTAAACCCAAAAGATGAGTGGCGGCGCGAAGCGCCGCCACTCATCTTTTGGGTTTTGATTTTTGTCCGAGCTATCTCTTACATTGCTAAAGTGTTGAAATTAACCTGTTATGGATTTTGAGTTTGAGATTAGCTTTATACAAACTTACATAGCGATCGCTGTTACCATCAATGATAATTTCTGGAAAGGAGCAAGCATTCGATGTCCGTAGTCAATCAGCAAGAAGTTTTGGCAAGCTTTAAAGTTTTGGTAAGCATGGCAAAAGCCGACGGCAAACTGCTCGAAGAAGAGTTTGCCAGTCTTGCCGATACCTTTGAAGAAATTCATCTGCCCGAAGGTGTTACCGTCGATCGCCTCTTGAATGAAGAAGATGCGCCAATTGATGAATTACTGACCCAAATTACCAGTGAAATCGCACAGGAGATGGTTTATCAGTCAGCCTATGCGATGGCAAATATCGATGGTGAGTGTAGTTCCGAAGAAAAAGAACTGCTAGATAAAATTGGTAAAACTTTTACTAGTTCTAAGCTTTGGGGCAAACAAGAGTGGCTAGAAACCCTAGAGCGTCGCTCCACCAAATCCTCAATTTCAGAGCAAGTACGTCAAATCGACGATCCTGATAAGCGTGCGGCTGAGGTCGAGAATGCTACTACCGATGCCTGTTTTTTAAATGCTGTTTTAGGCGCATTCCCGATCCCAGGGATCGCGATCGCCTTTGACATGCTGATCTACTGGAATCAACTCGATCTCGCCCAAGCGATCGGGCAAAGCTGGGGCTATGACCGCAATCGTGACGATTTCCGCAAAGCTATCTTTGGTAGTTTGGGGATCACTGGCACTAGAATCGCAGTGAGTAACCTAGCCAAGCTAGTTCCTGTATTCGGAATGGTTGTTGGTGCAACTACTGCCTATGCCAGTACATGGGCATTGGGCAAGGTTGCCAATGAATACTTTGCTTCGGGTGGTGAGATGGATGCTTTTAGCATTCGTCAAGCCTTTAAAAAAGCGAAGAAAGAGGGTGAAGCGATCTACAAAACTAAAGCTGAAGAAATTGCCGCCAAGAAAAAAGCGATTGAGCCTCAAGTACAGTTGCTCAATGAGGAACTAAAAGCAGGAAGTATCACCCCTGAAGAATATCAAGAGAAGCTAAAAAACCTTCTCTAAATCTAAAAAGAAGGGGCGCTATGCGCCCCTTCTTTTTTTATGCAAAGCCGCCAAGGCGAATCCCTGCGCCTAAAATCGCAAATAAAACGGCTAGGGTTGTGACTCCAATAATGTGATAAGCCAAGGAGTTCAAAGTTTCTTTAGTGAGATTAGGAATGATAAAAAAGCGGGCATGAATCGCCAGTGCGATCGTTCCTAACAAAAGTAATAACTTGAAGCCAATATAAGTTGACAGATACGAATCAAAGGCGAGGAAGTTCTGGAAATTCGGAAAATAAGTCCATGTGAGCCATAGTCCTGTAACCACCTGCAACAACAGCGCAGTGAGTCCAAATCCTTCAAAATGTTCTTCAAATTGATGGATGCGATCGGGATCGCGATGTTTGAGAGCTTGGGGTAGAACGGTTGTTGCTAATACAAGATGCCCACCTGTCCAGACCGTGGCTCCTAAGATATGCAAAACAACTAAAATTTTAAATAACATTTTGTGCTTTACAGGCGCAACCTGCCTTGGTCTAGGTTTTATAAATATAGCGATCGCTTAATTCTGATTAGCTTTGACTAGCTTTGCTTTTCTCTAAAGCGATCGCTTTAGGAAAAAGCACATTATTTTCCTTATGAATATGCTGATGCATATCCTGCTCAAAGTTCAGCAAACTATCAAGCATGGCGCGATAGGTGTTACAAGCCCATTCAGGGGGCGTGTAATTATCGGTGAGTTGACGCAATTGACCGAGGGCAACGCCAGCTTCATCATGCTCAAATTCCATCTGATGTACAGGATTAGCGATCGTGCCGCAATGGAAAGAGGGAACGGTGTCGCTAGATTCTAACTGACGGATCATTGGGAACAAAATCTTTTCTTCCTTCTGCAAATGCGTCTCTAGTTCTTGAGATACCGCGAGAAATATATCCTTGATTTGATGGAGGCGTGGTTCTTTTTCCCCATGTACCGCCGCAACTTTGGCTACCATCTTTTCCAAGCGAGGTAGCTCAGTATGTAGGTAAGCATGGTGAGTTTGTTCGATATGGTCGGCTAGTAATAGTCAACTTTGGCTTGTTCAAACAGTCGCGAAAGGGAAGGGCGATCGCGAACGATTTCGCCTACGGTATCGCTGATTTGAAAAGTTGCCATATATTTAGTCTCCTGTTTGTTCTACTTCGAGAGTGCAGCTTTGCCGCGCTCTCGACAAAATAATTAGCCGTTCAAAACATCTTTTTTGTGTTGAGGAGCCGCCGCTACTGCCGCCACCTCTGCCAAAAGATCATCAGAAACTCCCATCTCTTTGAGGGTAATCATCAAATCCTCGGCAACCGCATCAAAGTGGTCGCTGTTTAAGCCCTGCATTTCTACCAACTTCTTGTGAGCTTCGCGCATATAACGCCCGTCATATTTGTCTGTACCACCAAAGGCATAGGTGAGGAAGGCTTTCTGATGCGCCCTTTGCTTCACCATATCTGTATCTGCAAAAAAGTGTTTGATGCGATCGTCTTGTAATACTCTTTCGTAGAAGCGATCGACGGCTACATCAACGGCTGCTGCGCCACCAAGCTTTTCAAATAATGTTGTCATATGCAATTTCTGTTTATCTAATGTCGATAGCATAGGAGAACATCATCTGAGAAGTCTTTGACTTAAGTCAAAAAACTTAAAAAATCCTTAACTCTAGAGCTAATCTTGACGCACCCCTCATCCCCCAACCCCTTCTCCCGCAGGAGAAGGGGAGAAAAATTAGATTTCTTGTTCCCCTCTCCTGCGGGAGAGGGGCTAGGGGTGAGGGCTTAGCGCTTTGGTGTGTTAAGTATATGAACACCTTAGCAAAGGTAGGGGCTTAGTCTCCAAGCCCCAATCTCATCTGTGATTTTTTGATTGGAAGTATAGTTGTTGAACGCAACGATCGCATTGAGGAAAATGTTAAACAAATTAGACTTGAGCCATTGGTTGCAGACGATTCTAATTTTTCGAGGATTATCACCAGAGCAAATCATTCCTTTAGCTCAAATTGCTCAACTGCAAAAATTTGAAAAGGGTGAAGTAATCTTCCAGCAAGATAGTGAAGCAACAGGATTTTTCATAGTCCAAACAGGACGAGTCAAGGTTTTTAAAATGGCTGCCAATGGCAAAGAACACATCTTACATTTGCTTAATGTGCAAGATTACTTTGCAGAAGTACCAGCCTTAGATGGTAGAGCCTTCCCTGCTTCGGCGATCGCATTGGAATACATAGAATTAATTTTCTTTCCTCGACTTCCCTTTCTCGAATTACTTCACCAATATCCTGCGATCGCCATCAATATGTTGATGAGTATGGCAAACCACTCACGCAAACTCGCGCATATGGTTGAAGAACTCTCCTGCAAAGATGTACCACAACGATTAGCGTCCTATTTATTGGCTTTGAGCGATCGCGAATTTGGCGCTAATGTCATCACTCTAGATGTCACTAAAACACAATTAGCTGCAACTTTAGGAACGATTCCAGCCACCCTATCTAGGGCTTTTTATCGTCTTAGTAGTGAAGGATTAATTGCCATTAATGGTTCACAGATTGAGTTATTAGATCGCGATCGCTTGCAAGATACCAGCGATTAGCATCAAGAACCGATTATTTGTGGCGCGGCTTCGCCGCGCCACAAATAATCGGTTCTTGATTTTGTTAAGCCCCTTGTATGTGATCAAGCATCAAAGATCGATCTAACTAAGCTCTTTACCACCCATACATCAATGTCATCGGTTCTTACAGCCTCAGCAATTTGCTGAGCGCGATCTAGATCGGGCGCGATCGCAAATACCGTTGAGCCTGAACCAGACATCATTGCACCAAGACATTCTTGATCTAGTAATTTATTTTTTAGTTCAGCAATTGCAGGATACTCAGGCAATACTACTCGTTCGAGATCGTTGTAAAGTAAGCGCCCAATTTTATGAGGTGCGGATTCACCACCAGAAGCGATCGCCGCCACAATTTGGCTAGAGAGATTTTGATTTTTGACTTGACTCGTTGCAAGCAACTCTTGCTTGCGGAAAGTTTGATAAGCCCATGCAGTCGCGATCGCAATCTGACGTGGCTTGCAAATCACTAATACTAAATCAATGAGATCGGGCAAAGGTGAAAGTACTTCGCCACGACCTGTCGCTAAAGCAGTGCCACCAGAAACACAGAAAGGAATATCAGAACCTAACTGAGCTGCAAAATCACAAAGCTGTGATTGGGTGAGTCCCAAATCCCAAAGGCGATCAATCCCTACAAAAACTGCGGCGGCATTGGCTGAACCACCAGCTAAACCAGCCCCCATCGGAATTTTCTTGTCGATCGCAATCTCCATGCCCCCAATCTCTGGATAGACACTCTGCATCAAAGCAGCAGCTTTGTAAGCCAGATTGGAGCGATCGCAAGGTACTTCAGGGTTAGTACAAAGGATTTGAATTTCATCTGTACCGATTTTACGAATATCAACGCGATCGCATAGATCGATACTCTGCAAAATCATCACTAGATCGTGGTAACCATCAGCACGATTCCCCGTAATCTCCAGATAGAGATTAATTTTTGCGGCAGCTTTGAGAGAAATACGCGAGGTCATTGGGAAAAAGTTCGCTTGTATATGTGCTGTAAGTTTTTTTGATCGGTATCAGTGCCACCACGCCGTAGCGATCGCATTTGGTTTTCGACCATGAGTTTGGCATCTGCTCGAGAGACAGGCTCAAACTGAACACCGTCAGGACCAGTAGTAATTAGGAAAAACAACCTTTGAGCGTAGAGAGTGGTAAACAAACTACGAAACTCATCTACCCTACATAAGCGAGATAGCAAGCCAAAAGTAGGATGATTTAGATAGTGTTCGGACATTTGGCAGGCTAGAAAATTTAGTAAATTTGATGAACTAGGAGAGGTGAATTTTTTCTGTATCGTAAACAACATGAGTTTAACGAAATAATCAGGGAGGAGGATTTATCAAGAAGCTAAAAAATCCCCAGAGATCAGACAATACAACCTATTCGATAATATTACGATTACTATTTTGATATGTTAAGTGCGATTAATCAGGAAATGTTATCAAACCTTAACGACTTTTTAGCTAGACTTCGAGTAAATTATGACTCAAATTTTTAATTTTCATATTCTTCCAAGACTTGTTTTAGTTGTAGTCATGCTCTTTACCCTTTTGACCGCACCCTATCAAGCGATCGCTGCTGAACGTCGTCCTGTGATCCCCGCTAATGGTCAACCAATTCTCAGTGGTAATATGCATGGCTCTGACTGGATTGCGGCTTCCCAAGATTCTAAGCAAGCCTATTGTGAAGAAGCCTTTGCCGCCTTTCGTGGCTCTGCGGCTCAAAGCTATATCATTAGCCACAATATCCAAAGTCTGAGTCCAGAAGGACTATGCGATCGCATGGATCAGTACTATAGCCTCGAAGAATATGCCGATGATCGGCTCGGATCAGCCGCCGCGATCGCCCCCATCCTCTTTGCTGATACACCCCTTGGCACAAAATACTAAAATAAATTGGTCAAATTGTAGCCTTACCTTTGGGGCGAGGGAACAATGAGATTAAGTCCATTGTCTGTGTGCTAAGTGACAGTTAATGAGATTCCGCTCCGTATAATTACTCATTAGATATGTTTATGGGTATACAAAAATACACATGACATAAGCTAAAATCTGAGGCATAAATATTTTTGTGGTGTGATCGTAACGTTTTAAAAGCGTTTTAAAGGAAGTATGAGCAAACAAACTGAAGCCCTAACCAAAGAGATTTCTACATTGAACGTAACCGCTAAAAAGTTATATTCCGAAGAAGTTCAAGCCGAACTGGCGGAATTGCAATCTGATATCGATGTTCTTTTCCAGCAATTACAAAGCTTGAGCCGTCAACGCCTGACCACAGTAGGGAGTGCTCAGTAGTGGTTGCCATACAAAATTCCTCACACACTCTTACCCCTGAGACCACCCTCCGCGACATCATCAAAACCATTCCTTCTGAGTACTTTGAGAAAAAACCTCTCAGAGCTTGGTTGAGTGTACTATTTTCCTTGACGACTGCCGCACTTGGTTATGCCAGCATTGCCTTCTCGCCTTGGTATCTGTTACCCTTTGCTTGGATCTTTACAGGTACGGCTCTCACTGGCTGGTTCGTAATTGGTCATGATTGCGGACATCGTTCCTTCTCCAATAAGATTTGGATTAACGATCTTGTCGGTCATATTGCTTTCTTGCCATTAATTTTCCCTTTTCACGGTTGGCGCTTCAAGCATGATCACCATCATCAACATACTAATAAGATGGGCGAGGACAATGCTTGGTATCCTTTCACCGTTGAAGAATATGAAGAAGGCAAAGGTTTGATTTCTGGGGTATATCGCCTAATTCGTACTCGCTTTTGGTGGATAGGTTCAATTATTCACTGGGCAAATTTGCATTTTAATTCCAGTCTTTATCCTGAGCGTCAGCGCGAGCAAGTTAAGTTTTCCTATCGTTTGGTTATCGTTTTTGCAGCGATCACCTTTCCAGTTTTGATTTACACCACGGGTTTCTTAGGATTTATCAATTTCTTTTTGATGCCTTGGTTGGTTTATCACTTTTGGATGAGTACATTCACGATTGTTCACCACACGATGCCAGATATCCAGTTTAAAGATAAGGATAAATGGCACGCTGCCACCGATCAGCTAACAGGAACTGTCCATTGCGACTATCCTGCTTGGGTAGAATGGCTATGTCACGATATTAATGTGCATGTTCCTCACCATATTTCTACTGGTATTCCTTCGTATAACTTGCGTCTAGCGCACAAGTCTCTCGATGAGAATTGGGGTCAATATATGTACAAGACTAAGTTTTCTTGGGAATTGATGAAGGATATTGGCGATCGCTGCCATATCTATGACGCAGAAAAATGCTACAAAACCTTTACTGAAGTTGATGCTAAATCAGTTTAACTAGCATTAATTTTAATCCCAAAAAAACAGACGTTGCTAAGCAACGTCTGTTTTTTTGGTTTCGGGGCATTGCTTTGCACTGCCCTGAACTTTTTGGATCAATGCTATTGCGCGATTATGTTTCATATTGTAGTATGCATACTACAATATGAAATTAAGACTATGCCTTATCAAAAGTTAAATATCTCCACACCCAAGCCTGTGTTGTCTTGGGCTGCTCATGATCTAGGTTATGAAGAAACCAAAATGGCAAAAAATGTTGCATCCTTGCCCTTCGTGTTTAAGCATGTAGCGCTTATGCCTGACGTACATCTCGGTAAGGGCGCTCTCGTTGGTTCCGTGATTGCCACTAAAGAAGCGATCGTACCTGCGGCGGTAGGCGTAGACATTGGCTGCGGCATGGCAGCAATTAAAACTCCATTTCGTTATGAACAGCTAGAAGGTAAGCTTAAGCAAATTCGTCTAGAAATTGAAGCCGCAATTCCCGTAGGCTTTAATGACAATAAAGAAGTTGAAAAGCCAGTGCTAAATTGGCAAGGATGGCGAGAATTCCGCGAATTACATTCAGGAGTTCAACATCTGGAAGGTAAAGCGATGAAGCAAATGGGTTCTTTAGGTGGAGGTAATCACTTCATAGAGGTTTGCATAGATACAGATAATCAGGTGTGGCTGATGCTGCATTCTGGTTCTCGAAATATTGGCAATATGCTGGCTCAAAGACATATCGATACAGCCAAAAATCTCGCACGGTTAGCAGAAAATTCTTTGCCTGATAAGGATCTTGCCTATTTTATTGCGGGTACTGCTGAATTCGCAGCTTATTGGCGAGATTTACAATGGGCGCAGGAATATGCGCGTTTCAATCGCGATGTCATGATGGCGAGATTTAAGAAGATCATCGAGAAGTTTGCTAGCGGTGGTAAGCCTGTGAAGCCTTTACTAACTGTAAACTGTCATCATAACTATGCAGAAAAAGAAACTCATTCCGGAGAAGATGTCTATGTCACCCGCAAAGGTGCAGTAAGGGCAAGAACTGAGGACTATGGTATTATCCCTGGCTCAATGGGAGCGAAATCTTTTATTGTCAAAGGAAAAAGTAATGCCGAAAGTTATTGCTCCTGTTCTCACGGGGCGGGGCGATTGCTATCGCGGAGTAAAGCGAAGGATCAATTCACTTTAGATGACCTAATTCAGCAAACTCAAGGCATTGAGTGTCGCAAGGATACAGGCATCATTGATGAAATTCCTGCGGCTTATAAACCAATTGAGCAAGTGATGAATCAGCAATCTGATTTAGTGGAAGTTATCGCAACTTTGAAACAAATTATCTGTGTCAAAGGTTGAATTAACGTGAGTTCGACGCAAATGGCTATATCGAACTCACGTTGTCTAGGACATAAAATCCAAAATAAAAGCGGCGGCGCAAAGCGACACCACTTTTATTTTGGATTTTGATTTGCCCTATAGCAATTTGCGCTCAAACAAAAAAAGAAGGTTCGCCATGCGAACCCTCTTTAGGCTATTTGCTTAAACTTGGTGAAGGTTGAGTTTGTAGACTCGCCAAACGCTTGTTATCGCGTTTATTAGCTAGAGCGGGAACCGCCTCACGCAGAGTAGTCGCTAGTTGTGTCGTGGTCGAATCATAGATTTGTGTCACGATTTTAGGATAGAAACCGATACCAATAATTGGAATCAACAGACAAGCAATAATAAAGACCTCACGAGGTTCAGCATCAACGAGATCTTGATGAGAAGTGAGCGCTTTATTTTCTTGACCATAGAAAATTTCGCGCAACATCGAGAGCAGATATACAGGCGTTAAGATCACACCCACTGCCATCAACAAGAGGGCAATAACTTTAAATGTGCCGCTATAAGCATCACTCGTAGCAAAACCAACAAAAATCATTACCTCAGCCACAAAACCACTCATCCCCGGTAAAGCCAGAGATGCAAGGGAGCAGGTCGTGAACATCGCAAAGATTTTGGGCATCTGCTGACCGACTCCACCCATCTCATCAAGGATCAATGTGTGGGTGCGATCGTAGGTTGCCCCCACTAGGAAAAATAAGCTCGCGCCAATTAGTCCATGGGAGATCATTTGCAACATTGCGCCACTTGTACCGAGATCGGTGAATGAAGCTAAACCGATTAGCACAAAGCCCATATGCGAGATCGATGAATAGGCTATCTTGCGTTTGAGACTGCGCTGAGCAAAAGACGTAAGCGCCGCGTAAATAATATTAACGATTCCCAAAATTACTAAGATCGGTGCAAAGTAAGCATGGGCTTCAGGTAACATACCTGCATTCATCCGCATTAGGGCGTAGCCACCCATTTTTAGCAAAATACCTGCAAGGAGCATGTGAACTGGTGCGGTTGCTTCACCATGAGCATCGGGTAACCATGTATGCAAAGGGAAAATTGGCAACTTGACTCCATAGGAAATCAAGAATGCGCCATAGGCTAGCAGTTGGAAGGTGAGGGGATAGTTCTTATTAGCAAGGGCGGCCATGTCAAAGGTGACAGTATCACCATAAAAAGCCATCGCCAATCCAGCTACAAGGATGAACAGGGAGCCGATCGCTGTGTAAAGAATAAATTTGGTGGCAGCATATAGTCGCTTATAGCCCCCCCAGATTGACAGCAACAGGTATACAGGAATTAGCTCTAGTTCCCATGTTAGGAAAAACAGCAACATGTCCTGCACAGCAAATACGGCAATCTGTGCGCCATACATTGATAGTAGTAAAAAATAAAATAAGCGAGGCTTCAGAGTGACAGGCCAAGCTGCCAAGGTTGCTAATGTGGTGATAAATCCAGTCAGCAAGACCAAAGGCATCGAGAGTCCATCAACGCCCACTGACCAATTTAGCCCCAGTTGCGGAACCCACGAATAACTCTCAACGAGTTGGAGGTTGGGGTTGCTGTAGTCATATTTTGTGCAGAAGGCATAGGCGATCGCCGCAAAGTCAATCAGTCCCACCACTAGTGCAAACCAGCGAATGTTTTTGCCATCACCTTTGTCTGGGACAAAGGCAACCACGAGGGACATAACTATGGGAAAGGCAATGATAAACGTGAGCCAAGGGAAGTTTTCGAGACTTAACATATTCAAAAGTAACCGTTGTAATTACCCACCCATTTCTAGACAGTCATTTTACCTATGGTCACTTACCGACTCTGTAGTTGTTTATAGTTACTTAAACCTAGGCGATCGCCATAAATTTAAGATTTCAGTCTGGGATCGTTATAGGGTAGGGGATTAAGGATTTTTTGTTGGTTTGAAATTTATGTAAATGTTTGTAAAGGAGAGTTAACAAATAGAGACAATTGTTTACATATTCTTGATTTGCTACACCTAAGGCTTTGGGTTTCCAATTTTCTGCTAATCTCGAAAGTGAATAAATTAATTTTTTAATAGAGAGATTTTGGGCATGAAAGCACTTATACGCTTTTCTGTTTTACTAGTGGCGATCGCGTCAATTTGGACAACTGGCTTTTTAGGTTCTTTTGGCAGTAACTCTGCATTTGCCGAAGAATTACCTGCTACCAATTTTTACACACAAGATCTTAGCAAAATCGACCTGAACAACGCTAACATCAACACTTTTCGTCAAGTACGTGGTATGTATCCCACATTAGGTAGGATCATCATTGAAAATTCACCTTATAAATCCTTAGATGAGGTGCTAGCAATTAATGGTTTAAATGAATCACAAAAAGAACTGATCAAAGCAAATGCTGATAAGTTCACCCTCAAAAAGCCTGATGAGTCTATGGGGCGTGAGCGAATTAACAATGCTAACTACAGATTGTAGATTGTAATTAAAAGATGCGCTTTGCGCCATGAATAAAAAAAGCAGCACGTAGTGCTGCTTTTTTTATGTTGAAAATCATCCCGATCGCGATCGCACGGTATGTTGCTAAAATGTTACACATCGCAATAAAAAGACAAATTCAACCCAATTTTAGGAAAATAGGTATAAATACATGGCTCTTTTCGGATTATTTGGCAAAAAGGATGAGAAGAAGGATGCAAACAACACAGAATCATCTTATTTTCTGGATGAAGACTCCGCCAAAACCTTTGGCAACATCGATTACATGCGTACACCCAAGGCTGTCAAAAAAACATTCCCTACGGTTAACGGTGTCAAAGGCGCTGAAATTACTGAGATTGTATCAGCAACCGAGAAAATTGAAGGCAATGAAATTGATGTTCCTATCAGCAATGTTTCTGAACCAAAACCACAATCCACATTTGAGCCAAAGATTAACACTCGTGTAGATTCGAGTATGGATATCTTTCTCAACATGGCAAAAGATATTAAAAAGAAATAAATCCATAAAAAAAGAAGCGACGCTTTGCGTCGCTTCTTTTTTTATGGATTTCGGAAAACCGTCTAGATCTGATTTAGTACTAATAACCTATACACCGTAAACTATCTTAGTAAGTTGACCAAATATTCAATTTGTAGAGAGCGCTTCGCATCTTCTACAAGTTGAATACAGATTCAAGCATGGCGCAAAGGGTATTAGCATGGTGTTTAACTGGTTTCGGCGAAAGTTTGACGATGACAAAAGTGTAAATGATCAATCCGTAGAGTCACCCCAAGCTGAAGAAAAGACACCTGAATCTACACCTGTTGAAGATCCTAGCCCGATCTCAACGCCAGCATCACAGGATTTATTAAATTGGGCAAAGGCTGCCTATGCCAATGTGCAGCAACAAGCTGAAGTTGCGGAAGATCAAGCGACTGAGGCAGAGGTCCCAGAGCCAGAAATTACTGAGCAAGAAGCCAAGGTTGCTGAGCCTGAACTGGTTGAAGCGACTCCAGAAATTATTCAGCAAGAAGCCAAGGCTACTGAGCCAGAAATTGCTGAGCCTGAGATTGCAGAACCAGAAGCTGCTCTAGAAATTAGAGAGCCTGAAGTCATTACTGAATTGCAAGTTGATGAACCTGCAATGTTTGAAGCTGAGCTAGAAATTAGTGAGTCAGTTGCTGAGTCTTCTTTAGAAGTATCTCCAGAAACAACCACTGAAGTTCCTGCATCAGTTGAACCTGCGATTGAACCAGCGATCGCTGAAGTTATTTCCTCAGAAGTAGTTTCTCCAGAAGTAACTACTCCTGAACCTGAAGCAGTGCCTTTTTGGATGCAGTCCGAAAGCGATCGCCAAGCGAGGATTGCCGCTCTCGAAGCCACAGCGATTATTGAGCCAGAGCCAGAAGTTAAACCTGTAGCTACTTCCAGACGCAAAGCCACGATCAAGTTTGATGATGATTTTATCTGGTCAGCCGAAGTCCTCGCCTCCCAAGGTCGTCGCCCCGAAGAAATTTCTGTCGAAGAAATCACATGGCTGAATCGGTTACGTCAAGGTTTAGACAAAACTCGATTATCGCTAGTCAATCAACTTAAGGCGATCGTCGGACAAGGTCCCCTCAGTGCTGATTCCGTTGATGATATTGAGGCTTTGCTCTTGCAGGCTGATGTTGGCGTTAAGGCAACCGATCAAATTATTGCCAAGCTGCAAGATAAACTCCGCAAAGAAGTACTGCCCCCAGAAGAAGCGATCGCCTATCTCAAACAAATTTTGCGCGAAATGCTTGATGTATCAGCGCAGAAAGGTGGTGAACCGATCCCCATGTTGATTCCAGAGAAGAATCAACTAAATATTTGGTTGATCACTGGCGTAAATGGGGCTGGTAAAACGACGACGATCGGTAAACTATCGCATCTCAGTGTCAAATCTGGCTATAAAACCCTCATCGCCGCCGCCGATACTTTCCGCGCTGCTGCGGTTGAGCAGGTCAAGAGTTGGGGACAAAGATCGAATGTAGATGTAATTTGCAACCCAGCCCAAAATGCCGATCCCGCCGCCGTGGTTTTTGATGCGATTAGCGCGGCTCAAGCCAGAGGCACTGAGTTATTGCTTGTAGACACTGCTGGCAGATTGCAAAACAAGAAGAATCTGATGGAAGAACTCAGCAAAATCCGCCGCATCGTCGATAAAAAATCAGCCGATGCCAAGATCGAATCTTTGCTAGTGCTAGATTCCACCCTTGGACAAAATGGACTTAAACAAGCCGAAGTTTTTGCCCAATCCGCAGGGATTACGGGCGTGATCCTCACGAAGCTTGATGGCACGGCAAAAGGTGGGGTGGCGATCGCTGTCGTGCAACAACTTGGTTTACCCATCAGATTTATTGGCGCAGGTGAAGGGATTGAAGACTTGCGTCCCTTTTCAAGCTATGAATTTGTCGAAGCATTATTAAGTAACTAGTTTTTGCGGTGCTTCGCGCCGCAAAAATACTTTTAAAAAATTACTGAAATCGTTTGTTAATTTTTGTCCAACTAAGGCTAAACTGTTTGACTAAATTAGCTTTCGTACAAACCACCTAGCGTTGCAGCATTGGTATGTCTCTATCATTGCCACCTAGAAATAGATCACTCCCATCACAGCCAGATATCGACAATGCCTCTGTGATGGTGATGAAGGATCTCAAAGACCTGCTCAGACGGATGAGTCAGGATCAAAATAAAATCCATGAGCTACTTAGCTTTTTGGGTTACGCTCTCCGCAGCTTTAGTAACCTCAATCAGTTTTTAGAATTAATTCCCCTGATTGCCAGTCGTGTGACTGACTCAGATGGTGGTGCGCTAATTTTATTTAAGGCAAGTGGACAAATGCGCCTAGAGTCTTTGCATTGTCCTGAGCGCAATCAAGGCGGCATGAAAGCGCAACAAGTAAGAACGGCGATCGAACGAGCGATCCAACAGGTCTTAACAGGCAGTCCAACCGCTCTTGATGAGATGGTCAGTCGCTATCTAGGTGCAGATGTCCATTTGTACGGCACATCGGTTTTAGTCAAAAATGCAGTGCGCGGTCGCCTTTATATTTTCAGCCGTAAACCTGATTATATTTGGACAGATAACAAGCGGACTTTGATGCGCCTTGTTGCCGATCAAACCTCAGTTGGTTTAGAAAATCATGAACTCACTACCGAATTAATCAAAAAAGAGCGTCAAGATCGGGAGATGGAGATCGGCGCAGAAATCCAGCGCCAACTCTTACCACGCACCTGTCCCAAGATTCAAGGTATTGAGATCTCAGCGAAATGCTCTACGGCTAGCCGAGTAGGTGGCGACTATTATGACTTTATCCCGATGCAAAAGGGCGATCGCTGGAGTTTTGTGGTCGGTGATGTGATGGGCAAGGGCGTTCCCGCAGGATTAATCATGACCATGACAAGAGGGATGTTGCGAGCAGAAGTATTAAATAACCATTCTCCCAGCAAAATTTTGGAACATCTCAATGAGGTGATGTATGAAGATTTAGAGAAATCTCATCGCTTCGTGACCATGTTTTATTCAGAATATGATCCCGAAACGCAGATTCTTTCCTTTAGTAATGCCGCCCATACTCCTGCCTTACATTGGCGAGCCAAGACAAGATCTGTTCATGCCCTCGATACCATGGGGGCTTTGATCGGCTTAGAGGCTGGGTCGAAGTATGAAGAACGCAGCACTCACCTAAATTCAGGTGATGTCGTCATCTATTACACTGATGGCTTCACTGAGGCGGCTAGTCCAGAAGGCGATCGCTTTGACGAAGAAAATCTTCGCAAAGCCCTAGACTGGGCTTGTCAAAATTGTTTTCCCCTTTCTGATGATGTGACTCGTCCACAAATGATTCTTGACTACATCTTCCAAGAAGTGCAAAACTTTATTGGAGAAGGGCATACTCACACTGATGATATGACCCTCGTGGTTATGCATATAAAAGATAAAGCCCTAGTAAATTAACCCAAGACTAAAAATTATGTTTGACTTAGCCCAAGCCCAGCATTTGGTAACTAGTGTGACTATCACTGACTTATCATTTCATTTGTCAGCACTCAATATTCCTAGCAATTTACATCTCAATATTGCAGATTTGCATTCACATATAAATATGGATTTGCTTGCTCAACAGTTTAATCAGGATGTCATGGGAGACTTAGGAAAAGGCTGGAATAACTTTGTAAAATCTGGCCAAATTTGGGCGCTGATGATTGGTGTCGTCGTCGGCTATCTATTTAGAAGCATTACCAACACTTAGAACACAAAAAAAGCTGCACTCAGTGCAGCTTTTTTTGTTAATGGCGGGGGACGGATTTGAACCATCGACCTTCGGGTTATGAGCCCGACGAGCTACCAGGCTGCTCTACCCCGCGTTGTTTCGCTTAGCTAATATAGCATGGTTTTATGGGAACGCAAGCATTTTCTCAAAGTTTTTTAAAAATGGCTCTGTACATTGTACAGAGCCATTTCTAAAAAACTTTGATTTTTCACCCCTCCGTAACGCCGTCTTACCTCAGTTGTTTGACCCGGTAAAACCAGGTGGAGGCTTGGCTCTCAGCCTAACTTAAGTTCCCAGATGCAAGTCTGGTTTACTGCGGCGGAGATTACGAAGACTCCTAGAAAACAATTATCGATCAAGACACATTATCGGTAGTCACGCACGCCACAGAGGAGCTTGACTAATTATAGCAATCTAAGCCAACAAAATAGGAAAAGTGCAAAGCACCCAGTAACTCTCAATATATGGCTGTCGCCATTCTTGAATAGTGTGAGGCGGCGCTTCGCGCCGCCTCACACTATTTTGTTTTTTCCAGCGCCGCAGGCGCTGGAATTATTGAAGACTATCTGCTAGCCAGTAAACTAATGGCGCGATCGCTAAAGCTGGTAAAAAAGATGCAACTCTGACTTTAGCGAGTTCTAACAAGTTTAAACCTAGCCCCAAAAGCATTAAGCCCCCAACGCCTGTAATAATTAGTACGGGCTGAGCATTAGTGGGATCGGGTAAGCTTTGCGCTAAATTTCCTGCAAGCAAAGATAAACTGCCTTGATACAGAGCAACGGGCAAAGCCGAGAATCCAACACCGATTCCATAGGTGCTAGCAAATACGATTGAAATAAAACCGTCTAGAGCCGACTTGAGAACCAAAAGATTATCTTCGCCTCTGAGTCCGTTATTGAGGCTGCCAATAATTGCCATTGGTCCAATACAGAATAAAAGACTCGCCGCAACAAACCCTTCTGTAAATTTACCTTTGCCCTTAAATTTCGCTTTTAACCAATCGCCAACCGATTCTAAACGTTTCTCGATTTGCCCTAATTCACCAATCACACCGCCAATGATTAACGCAATCAGCGATAGAATCACACCATCTAAAGCGCCAGCTTTAACCTTAAGTAAGCTATTTGCCATATTTATGCTGACAAACATGGTGATTAGCCCGATCGCTTGTTTGAGAATGGGTAACGACTGAGAAAGAAAACGACCGCGTAAAATGAGTCCGAGGAATGTACCAAAGGCGATCGCCAAAACATTAATCCAAGTCCCACTGGTTTTAGTCCAAAAATCTAACATTTAGTTACGGTAATTTTGTGCTGATGAGCAAGTCATATAATTTCTGAGCAAGATTGTAATTAAGTATATTTACTTGCGATCCCCATACTCATTTCCCAGAAAAGAATTGGCAATGTGGTATTTCTCCTTGTATCACCAATTTTCAACTTTAATGACATCTATTTTTTAGGTGGGAAGGGAGTAGAATTCCCATATGTAGAGATTGTAGATCCTTATACTCCTGTAAACCTTTGCAACTTTTTAACCAGTCTCTTGGTTTTACTAAATATAGTAAAGAGAATTAACTCATTGATCGCGTTGCGATCGCGCACTTTTGACAGCAAACATCGGCTAGCCCTTTCAGAATTAGGGTATAGCCTTTTAAGAAAAACTAGGGATTTAGCCCAAAAGGAGAGCAAAACATGGCTCTAGAGCCTTGCACGGAATTACCTGTCAAAATTACTGCTGATATTCCCGTACTTAAGGAACGGGGACAAAGAGAGGTTTTTTGTGGCTTGACGGGAATCGTTTGGCTACATCGCAAAATGCAGGATGCTTTTTTTCTGGTAGTCGGTTCTCGTACCTGCGCCCATTTGATCCAATCAGCAGCAGGTGTGATGATTTTTGCCGAGCCAAGATTTGGCACAGCAATTCTCGGCGAACGAGATCTGGCTGGACTTGCGGATGCTAACGAAGAACTTGATCGGGTTGTCGATCAGTTATTAGAGCGTCGCCCTGATATTGGGACTTTGTTCTTAGTGGGATCATGTCCCTCTGAGGTAATTAAGCTTGATCTCGCCAAAGCTGCCGAACGCATGAATCAGAGATTCTTTCCAAAAGTCAGAATCCTCAATTATTCAGGCAGTGGTATTGAAACTACATTTACTCAGGGTGAAGATGCTTGTCTGGGATCAATGGTTCCCGTATTGCCCCGTAGCCAAGATGAACCAAGCCTAATGGTGGTTGGTAGCCTTGCGGATGTGGTGGAAGACCAATTCCGAAGACTATTTGACAAGATGGGCATTGGCCCTGTTTATTTCTTTCCACCTCGTCGTGCGGCAAATTTGCCGCCCATCGGGAAAGGTACGAAATTACTACTAGCGCAGCCATTTTTAAGCGAAACTGTGCGATCGCTAATAGCTCGCGGCGCAACCCTGTTACCATCGCCCTATCCCTTTGGGATCGAAGGGACGACTTCATGGTTAAAGACTGCTGCTGATGCTTGGAATATTGCTGATGACCAGTTTGAACAGGCGATCGCCCCCTCTGTAAGCCGTGGCAAAATTGCTTTAGAGCGCTATCGTCAAGCCTTGACAGGTCGAAAAGCATTTCTATTCCCTGACTCACAGTTAGAAATTCCTTTGGCACGTTTTCTGTCTAGAGAATGTGGCATGGAGCTAGTCGAAGTCGGTACGCCTTATATTGATCGCCTATTGATGGACAGCGAGATTAACCTACTACCAGTTGGCACAGCACTTTCAGAAGGTCAGGATGTGGAAAAGCAGCTTGATCGCTGTCGCGAAGCTAGACCTGATATTACCGTCTGTGGTTTAGGGCTTGCCAACCCTCTCGAAGCTGAAGGTATGGCAACTAAATGGTCAATCGAATTAGTATTTTCACCGATTCATGGTTATGACCAAGCTGCCGACTTAGCAGAATTGTTTGCTCGTCCACTTGAGAGACGACGACGACTGACAGTTTAAATATTAGATCCCCCCCAGCCCCCCTTATAAAGGGGGGAGAATCAAGAATTATCTTCTTCCCCCTTTATAAGGGGGATTGAGGGGGATCGTTACCAATCAACAATTTCCAATCACCAATTTTCAATCATTCAACCTATGGAATTAACCCTCTGGACTTACGAAGGTCCTCCCCATGTGGGAGCGATGCGAATTGCAACTAGCATGGAAGGAGTGCATTATGTACTTCACGCACCACAGGGCGACACTTACGCCGATCTACTGTTTACGATGATCGAGCGACGCGATCGCCGTCCGCCTGTAACCTATACGACTTTTCAAGCTCGTGATCTGGGTGGTGATACTGCCGAGATGGTCAAGACTTCAGTACGTGATGCCTATGAAAGATTTAAGCCTCAAGTAATGTTGGTTGGCGAGAGTTGCACTGCTGAGTTGATTCAAGATCAGCCAGGCTCTCTCGCCAAAGGCATGGGCATACCAATTCCGATCGTCAGTTTAGAATTGCCAGCTTATTCCAAAAAAGAGAATTGGGGCGCGAGTGAAACTCTATATCACTTAGTTCGCACTTTACTTTTGCCTGTTGTCCCTGCACCAAACACACCAAGACCTAAGCGCGATCCTCATATTCGTCCCAAAGCTAATATCTTAGGCCCAACAGCATTGGGCTTTAGGTGTCGTGATGATATTCGCGAAGTGATTAAGTTGCTTGGGGAAATTGGCGTTGATGTGAATGTAGTCGCACCAATGGGAGCAACACCAGATGACTTAATGCGGATTCCCGATGCTGATTTTAATATTTGCCTCTATCCTGAGATCGCCCTCACAACTTGTACTTGGTTGACCCGCAGTTTTGCCCAACCAGTCGTCAAGATAGTGCCAATCGGTGTTGGCGCAACTCGTGACTTTATTGCGGAAATTGGTAGGGTTGCAGATATTGATGTTAGTCAAGCTCTAGCGCGATCGCAGTCCGACACTTTAGGGAACTGGGATGCTGCGCGAGTCTCATCGGGGGCTGAAGCTAATGCTTCCAGACTTCCTTGGTATTCGCGATCGGTTGACTCCACGTATCTAACGGGTAAGCGCGTATTCATCTTTGGTGATGCGACTCATGCCTTAGCGGCAGCAAGAATTGCTACGGAAGAATTGGGCTTTACCCTTGTTGGTATTGGAACCTATAGCCGAGAATTTGCGCGAGAAGTACGCGAAGTGGCGAAGAAGCATGGACTCGAAGCCGTGATTAGTGATGATTATCTTGCTGTGGAAGCTAAAGTTGCTGAAGCCGCTCCAGAACTAGTGCTTGGCACTCAGATGGAACGACATATTGCCAAACGCTTGGGTATCCCTTGCGCGGTAATTTCTGCACCAATCCACGTTCAAGATGTACCTGCTCGTTACTCACCTCAAATGGGTTGGGAAGGTGCGAATGTGATTTTTGATAGCTGGGTGCATCCTTTGATGATGGGTCTAGAGGAGCATTTGATTGGGATGTTCCGTGAAGACTTCGAGTTTGCGGAAGGACATATGAGCCATTTGCATACTGCTCCATCACAGGAGAATCGCCGCGAAACGTTGACAACAGAATCAGTGGGAGAGGCGATCGCGATCGCCTCGACAGGTGGTTCTAATCAAGCCGTTCTTACGCCCGTGGAAGTGACTCAAGAGTTGCAGGGAATTACTTGGAGCGCTGATGGTGAAGCTGAGTTGAAGAAGATTCCCTTCTTTGTACGTGGCAAAATCAAGCGCAATACTGAGAAATTCGCTAGCGATCGTGGACTCACTTCGATCACCGTAGAAACTCTCTACGACGCAAAAGCAGCGATCGGCAAGTAATTGATTTGGGAGCAAAGCTCCCAATCAAAGTTTATTAATATAGTTGTTTTATAGGAGTTCATTTTGGCAGTTTTAACAGCGCATCCACCATCAATCACTAAATGTGAAGATGGAGAAGGTAGTGTTCAGGTACATCAAGATCCAGGAATGGTTATTGAAGGTGCTTTGGTAATTGCCGTCTACGGTAAAGGCGGTATCGGTAAATCTACCACTTCCTCGAATCTATCAGCAGCATTCTCTCACCTTGGCAAGCGCGTCCTCCAAATTGGGTGCGATCCTAAGCATGACAGCACCTTCACTCTCACTAAGAGAATGGTTCCAACTGTAATCGATGTTCTCGAAACCGTTGACTTCCATTCTGAAGAGTTACAGACCAATGACTTCATGTTTGAAGGCTATAACGGAGTCATGTGTATTGAAGCTGGTGGTCCCCCTGCTGGTACTGGTTGCGGCGGCTATGTCACAGGTCAAACCGTTAAACTCCTTAAAGAACATCATCTACTTGAAGATACTGATGTTGTGATTTTTGATGTATTGGGTGATGTCGTCTGTGGTGGTTTTGCAGCACCATTGCAACATGCTCACTACTGCTTGATTGTTACGGCAAATGACTTTGACTCCATCTTCGCAATGAATCGCATCGTCGCCGCGATTCAATCAAAAGCGAAAAACTATCGTGTTCGCCTCGGTGGTATTATTGCTAACCGTAGTGAAGGAACTGATCAGATTGACAAGTTCAATGATCGCGTTGGTCTGAAAACCTTGGCGCATTTCCGCACCGTTGATGCCATCCGTCGCAGTCGGTTGAAAAAATGCACAGTGTTTGAAATGGAGCCAGATCCTGAAGTTCTCGAAGTACAGCAAGAATATCTCAAGCTGGCTAAGGGGATGCTGGAAAATGCTGAGCCACTGTATGCTCAACCACTGAAGGATCGTGAAATTTTCGACCTCCTTGGTTTTGACTAATCACTGATGTTACGTGGAAAGAATTCCTTCGATGGCGGAAGTCTAGGGCTGGCACGGGGGCACAGCCCCTACAAAATCTGCAATTTACAGGTAGGGGCAATCCCCCCGTGGTTGCCCTGCTTCGCTAGCAGTAAGAGATTTATCATCTGCGTTCCACGTAACATTCATAATCATCAAAAAAGCCCTCGCTAAGCGAGGGCTTTTTTTAGAGATCTAGCGATCGCGTAATCGCATACATCTTTACATCCCACGATCGCTCTTTATAAAAAAGATAGTTATGCAAAATCCCCTCAAATTGCATTTCTGCTTTTTCTAAAACCCTAGCGGAGGAAACATTATTTAACGTGAGTTCGACGCACTAAAAGATGGTAGGAGGAAGAGCAGGCAAGCCTTTGAAGAGAAGATCTAAAGCAGGTTTAGTCTCTCGATATGTATAAGCAACCAACCCAGCTAAAAGGTTGACAAGAAAATTAAAAAAACTGCGATGTCTTGAATGCTCAATCTGAGAAATGT
>NZ_JAYGIF010000105.1:0-51649 GCF_034931345.1 Pseudanabaena sp. CCNP1317
ATGTATGCCTAAATCGAGTTGATAACCTCACTCTTGATGTTAGGGCATGGACTTGTAAGCATTGTGGTACTCTCCATGACCGTGATGTAAATGCAGCGATAAACATTAGAAATGAAGCCTTGCGGATTATCTCGTTAGGAACTAGCGAGTCTGCCTGTGGAGGAGATGTAAGTCGATCTGGTAAAACTTCGGTTTTGTTGGACGCTATCCCCGTTGAATCAGGAAGCCAGCGCTGTACCGCCTAAGCGGTCAGCGTCTGGTAGTTCACGTCCTCTACCCCCCTTCCCAGTTAAAAACTTGGGTTTTATAGTTGTCGCCATTCTTGTTAGGACATAAAACCAAAATAGTGTGAGGCGGCGCGAAGCGCCGCCTCACACTATTTTGGTTTTAATTTGTACTGATACAGGTAACTATAGCTATGCGACAAAGGCTTGTTCAATATAAGACTGTAAGCAAAAATCCTCTGAGGCTGTACGGCGGACTAAAGCCACATCAAACCGACAGCAAAGGGTTGCTAACTGGGGATGTTCACCTAAAAATATAGATGCAGCTCTAATGAGTTTGGCTTGCTTTTTTGGGGTAATCGCCAGACTGCCATCACCATCCCAATTCCGATCGCTGCGGGTTTTGACTTCAATAAATAGCAACCATTGGCGATCGCAAGCTATTAAATCCAACTCTCCCCAACGACATCGCCACTGAGTTTCTAAAATTTCCCATCCATGCGATTGTAAGAGTTGGGCTACTAGTATCTCCCCGCGATCGCCTACTTTTTTTGCCATAAGGATTATGCGATTTAATAAACTAGTCGATTTTTTGTGGCGCGGCGAAGCCGCGTCACAAAAAATCAGTTCCTTATCTTAAGACTCAGTTATCATAAAGATTATGAAAATCACAGTTTTTACATTACGCAATTTTACTTTTAAATCCTTCTTTAAAGCCATAAATACACTGCTGCTGTGCTTGACTCTAATATTAGCTAGCACTCAGCCTGCTTTAGCAGACGTATATGTGAAAGCTTTTCTCGAAGGAGCCGACTTTTCGGGGCGATCGCTGCAAGGCTATCAGTTTAACGAGTCCGATCTGCGGAACACATCGTTTGTTAATGCTGACGCGCAAGGAGTCAGTTTTTTTGCCGCCAATATGAAAGAGTCAAATCTGACAGGAGCAAATCTCAGCTATAGCACGCTTGATAATGCACGTCTTGACAAGGCAAACTTAACTAATGCCGTAATTCAAGGTTCATTTGCTTACGGTACTTCTTTTAATAATGTAATCATTGATGGTGCAGACTTTACGGATGTAGATTTACGTCCACCAATTCGTAAAAAACTCTGCCTATCAGCGAAGGGACAAAACCCTGTAACTGGGAGAATGACTCGCGAAACTCTTGAGTGCGACTAAATCCAACTGTTATGAGCTTTATGTCTTAACTTTACAGGGAATTGCCATATTTGTATTAAGTTGCCCTATTTTAGGGAGTATGATTCTCTGTGTGCGTAGCACAGGATTTTTGGGAACTATTTTAAACAAATAGTTTGACTGATACAAATACTTGATATCTGTGCTAACAATACTTGTCCTGAGGATCGCTCTGCCTATTAGTGTATGCAGCTAAATGAAACTTCCAATGACCTATCAAGTGGCAGATTACTCCAAAGAAGCTTATTGCCACAAAGCTTGCCTGCTTACCCTGGGCTAGATATTGCTGCGGAAGTATGGACAGCCGTAGATCTTGGTGGCGATTATTATCAGTTTTTAGAGCAATCAGGCACATTAGCCGTAGCGATCGCCGACTCCTCAGGCAAATCGGTTGCTGGAGCGATCCATGCCGCTTTATTTAAAGGACAATTGGATGCCTATGGACAGCAGGGCAGGCTCCAAAATCCTTCTTCTATGTTGAATTCTTTAAACCAATTACTTTGCAAAAGCGGCACTGATGATGCGATCGCCTTTTGTTATGGTGCGCTCGATCTAGTTAACTATGAGCTGCATTTGGGTAATGCTGGCATTCCTGGTCCATTAATTTATCGGGCTGAGACTAATACCTGTGAAGAGGTTGTCAATCCTGCGATCGCTCTGGGGCGTTTTGATAGTGCCACCTACAGAGCTACTTCGCGATCGCTGCATGAAGGGGATATCGCCATCTTTTTTAGTGATGGACTATTTGAAGCAACTAGTCCATCGGGCGAAGAATTTGGCAGATCTAACGGCGATGATATTTCTCCGCTACGCAAAACTGTAATTGAACTAGCTCAATTTCAGCTTCAGAGATTTTACAAGGCTTAAAAATTGCCCTTGATCAATTTTCAGGACTAGACGTTCCCGATGACGATGTTTCGATCGTGGTGATTAAACTTAAAAACAAGGTTAAATTTTCTGAACTGCGTAACTGTCCGTATCTTGAAGCTTTACAAGCATGGCAACGCTCTGAAGAAACCGATGAATCTTGTTTATTGCGAGGAACACGTCTTGCTGAATCCCTAGCTTGGGCCGAAGGACAACCAGAGTTACCGAGAATTGATCTCAGCTTTTTGGAGGCTTCACAAAGAGTTAATGAGCGCGAACAAATGATGGCAGCGCGAGCTGCCGATGCTGATCGCCTCGAGAAACTGAGCGAAGAACTCGAAAAAAGCCTAGATTCCGAACGTCGTCAGCGTGTAATCGCTGAGATGGGCGAAATCAACGAAAAAATAGTTGCTTACACCATTTCTTCAGAAGCACTATTTCTTTCTAATAATCATATTGAAGCCATGATTGCGGGTGTAATTGGCGGAGTCCAGCTAAAACGCCTTACAACTCAAGTTGACGAAAGCACCCTTGAGAATCTACGCGCCAATACCCAAATCCGAGCGATTACGGCTCTAGAACAAGTCGTCTATGGTACGCATGAATACAATCGTCTTGAAGGACATGGATTTTGGGTTAATAAAGTTTGCTATTCTCGCGATGGACATTATATTGCCTCAGCAAGTAGCGATCGCACCATCAAAATTTGGGACGCATCAGGAGTTTTACTCCAAACCTTAACCAGCCATACAAATTGGGTAACTAGCGTCGCTTTTAGTCCCAATGGCAACCTATTGGTGTCAGGTAGCCGCGACAATATGGTCAAGATCTGGAAACGCGATGAATCTACAGGTAAATTTGCTGCTCAACCGATCGCTACCCTCAGAGGTCATGAAGGGCCTGTTTTGGATGTATGTTTCAGTCATGATGGTGAGATGATTGCCTCAGCAAGCGAAGATACCACCGTTAAACTTTGGAAAAATGATGGCACTGTAATTCGGACTTTGCGCGGCGGTCATGATCGTTGGGTAACCTGTGTAGCTTTTCATCCCAATAGTAAATCCCTAGTTTCAGGTAGTGCCGATCGCAATCTGATCATCTGGAATACTCTGGGTGTACCCATCAGACATTTACGAGGGCATGACAGTTTTGTAGAAAGTGTTGCCTATGCACCTAATGGTTTGGCAATTGTTTCGGGAAGCCGCGATCGCACCGTTAAAATGTGGGGCTCAGATGGAATATTACTGAAAACTTTTTATGGACATTCTGACAAAGTATGGAGCGTCGCCTTTAGTCACGACAATCACACGGTCGCCTCAAGTGGATTTGACCGCACAATTCGTGTTTGGGACATAGAACAGGGTTTGCAATATACCTTTCAAGGACATGGTGACGTTGTGCATAGTATTGCCTTTAGTCCCGATGGCAAAACTCTCGCCTCGGCAAGTCGAGATACCACCGTCAAACTATGGGCAATCCGTGGGACTCCTTTAAGAACTTTGATGGGACATACCGACGAAGTGTTCTCGGTTGCCGTCAGTCCTAACTCTAAATTTTTGGCATCTACTTGTAAGGATAAAACAGTCAATCTCTGGAATGCCAATGGTACTCTTGAGGCAGTCTTAGAAGGTCATAACGATAAGGTTAACTGCGTCACCTTCAGTCCCGATAGTTCTACCATATTGACCGCCGCCGCCGACGCTAGTATCAAAATCTGGAAAACTGATGGGACCTTAATTGATACCATTAGCGCCCATCGTGCGGAAATTTATAAGGTTGTTTATCGTTGTGATGGTCAGGTTTTTGCTTCTTGTAGTGCAGATGGTACGGTAAGAGTTTGGAGTGCGGATGGTAAATGGTTGCAAACGCTCACAGGACATACTGCGGAAGTTTACAGTATCGATTTTGCTCCTGATGGCAGTATGCTCGCCTCCGCAAGTAAAGACAAACTCATTAATCTCTGGAGTTGGGATGGCACTCTGCTAGGGACTTTAGATGGACATAGTGCTGAAGTTTATACAGTTTGTTTTAACCCCAACGGCAAGATGATTGCTAGTGGCAGTATGGATCAAAGTGTAAAACTTTGGAGTATTGAAGGGCAATTAATTAAAACCTTAAATGGACATAGTGCTGAAGTCACTAGTGTCTGTTTTAGTCCCGATGGCAAGTCGATTGTTTCAGCAAGTGAAGACTCCACCATTCAGTTTTGGAGTGGTGATGGTACGCTTTTACGCACCTTTAATGGACATCAAGGCCCCGTGCGAAGTGTCTGCTTTAGCCCCAATGGCAAAATTTTGGTGTCATCGGGGGAAGATCGCAAAATCATTATGTGGAATCTCGACCTCGAAAACCTCCTAATGCGTGGCTGCCAATGGTTACAGGAATATTTAAGGACAAATATTAATGTTTCCGAAGAAGATAAGCGTACCTGCTTAGGTGGTTGTGGCTGGCTCTACAAACATCTCAAATCTACCCCCCCCTCCTGATGTTTGCCATTCCCTTAGCTTGGTTACAACTTACTTATCAAAAAGGACGACTAGCGATCGCGATCGCAGGAATCATGTTTGCGGTAATTTTGATCGCCATGCAGTTAGGTTTTCAAGAAGCCCTATTTAAAAGTGCAGTTCTGTTACACCTTAACCTGCGTAGTGATTTAGTCCTGATTCATCCCAGCTCGAACAATCTACTGAATCTCAGGCAATTTTCACGTCGCCGCTTACATCAAGCGGCTGGATTTACAGGGGTCAAATCGGTTTACCCAGTATATATTGGTCTCGCTGAGTGGAATGCAACTGAGCTTGGCGTAAAGGAAGACATTTTAGCGATTGGCGTTTCCCCCCAAGCCAATCCATTCCTATTTCCCAATATCAAACCAGATTTAGATAAAACTTTATTACCTGATGTTGTGCTGTTTGATCGCGGCTCAAGGGAAGACTTTTATGGTTCAGTGGCTGCTGAATATGAAACTGCGATCGCCCAAGGCAAAATTCTCACCAAAGAGGTAGCTAACCGCACCATTAAGATCGGCGGAATATTTACGATGGGAGTATCTTTTGCAGCTAACGGCACAGTGATTACAAGCGAACAAAACTTTTTAAGAATTTTCCCCGATCGCCCCGTTGGAAATATTAGCTTAGGCTTAGTGCAGTTAGAAGAAAATGCAAATGCGATCGCCGTTCGTGAAGCCATGCAATCGCAATTAGATCAAGATGTAAAAATATTGACTAGACAAGAATTTATTGATTTAGAGTTAAATTACTGGTCTGAAGCAACCCCAATTGGCTTTATCTTTGGCTTAGGAGTGACCATGGGCTTTATTGTTGGTGTCGTTATTGTCTACCAAGTTTTATATAAAGATGTGTCAGATCATCTAGCTGAATATGCCACCCTTAAGGCGATGGGATACAGCAACTTTTATTTATTTAGTCTAATTTTGCAAGAATCCTTGCTCTTATCACTCTGTGGATTTGTGCCAGCCCTATTAATTTGTGCAATTCTTTACAACCTAACTCAAAGTGCTACAGGCTTGTTAATGGAGCTAAATAGCGATCGCATTTTGCAGCTACTGTTCCTAACAATTACGATGTGCGTGATTTCAGGGACATTATCGCTTCGCAAAGTCCAAACGGCTGATCCAGCGGAAATATTTGATTAACCAATAAAAAAGCCTCGCTTTGCGAGGCTTTTTTATTGGAAAACTAAGAACTATTTCAAGATCTTGGTTACAACACCTGATCCAACAGTACGTCCGCCTTCACGAATAGCGAAGCGCATTTCGTTTTCGATCGCAATGGGGTTGATCAACTCAACGGTCATCTTAATGCGATCGCCGGGCATAACCATTTCAGCATCGCTACCATCATCAGCAGTAAAGGTAACAATGGTTCCAGTTACGTCGGTTGTACGCACATAGAACTGGGGACGATAGCCAGGGAAGAAAGGAGTCTTACGACCACCTTCTTTCTCGGTCAAAATGTAAACCTGACCTTCAAATTGAGTGTGAGGATTGATCGACTTAGGCTTAGCCAAAACCATACCACGCTCAATATCAGCCTTCTGAATACCACGCAACAATAGACCTGCGTTGTCACCAGCTAGACCTTCATCTAGGCTCTTCTTGAACATTTCAATACCAGTAACGGTAGTGGTACGGGTATCGGTAATACCAACAAGTTCAACGATATCGCCAACCTTAACAGTACCACGCTCAATCCGACCAGTTGCCACCGTACCGCGACCAGTGATCGAGAATACATCTTCAACAGCCATCAAGAAAGGCTTATCAACTGCACGCTCAGGAGTAGGAATGTAGGAGTCAACAGAGTCCATCAAAGTCCAAATTTTATCAACCCAAGGATTGGTTCCACGAGCAGTTTTAGGATCTTTGGTCATTTGCTCAACAGCTTTCAGAGCGGAACCACGAGTGATGGGAATATTGTCGCCGTCAAAATCGTAGGAAGAAAGCAATTCACGAACTTCTAGTTCAACGAGTTCAACTAGCTCTTCTTCACCTTCCATTTGGTCTTCTTTGTTCAAGAAAACAACAAGGTTAGGTACACCAACCTGACGTGCAAGCAAAATGTGTTCGCGGGTCTGAGGCTCAGGACCATCAGCAGCAGATACAAGCAAAATTGCGCCGTCCATCTGAGCCGCACCCGTGATCATGTTCTTAACATAGTCAGCATGTCCTGGGCAGTCAACGTGAGCATAGTGACGCTCTACGGTTTGATATTCAACGTGAGCGGTGTTGATCGTAATGCCGCGAGCTTTTTCTTCAGGGGCAGCATCAATTTGATCATATGCTTTGGCTGTTGCTTGACCTGCGGCTGCCAAGGACATGGTGATTGCAGCAGTTAAAGTGGTTTTACCGTGATCAACGTGACCGATAGTACCGATGTTAACGTGGGGCTTAGTTCTCTCAAATTTAGCGCGTGCCATTTTTTCGTAATTATCCTTAACTTTAGTAATTGTTGCTCTAGTTTATAGAGCATTTTTGGTAATTGCTACTCTAGTTTATAGAGTATTTGTCGAGTATTTTGAAGGACTACTCTTTACCCTTGCTTTTAGCAATGATGGCTTCAGCCACATTTTTTGGTACTTCTTCATAATGGCTAAATTCCATTGAGAAGCTTGCCCTGCCTTGAGTTGAAGAGCGAAGGTCAGTAGAATAACCAAACATCTCAGACAAGGGAACCCTTGCCTCAACTCTCTTGCCAGATGGAGTATCGTCCATACCCGCAATATTGCCACGACGACGACTGAGGTCACCGATGACATCACCCATGTAGTCTTCAGGGGTTTCCACCTCAACCTTCATCATCGGTTCAAGCAAAACAGGCTGAGCCTTCATAACAGCTTCCTTGATTGCCATTGAACCAGCAATTTTAAAAGCCATTTCTGAAGAGTCCACATCATGGAACGAACCATGTACGAGGGTAGCTCTGAGGTCAATCACAGGGTAGCCTGCCAGAATTCCCGATTCACAGGCTTCTTTCATACCTTGCTCTGAAGGCTTGATGAATTCCTTAGGAATCACACCGCCAACAATTTTTGATACAAATTCAAATCCTGTGCCTGGTTCGGTAGGTTCCAAATTGATCACAACGTGACCATATTGTCCCTTACCACCACTCTGACGGGCAAATTTACCTTCAATATCGGTAACGGTTCTGCGAATAGTTTCGCGATAAGCGACTTGAGGAGCACCCACGTTCGCTTCAACATTAAACTCGCGCTTCATCCGATCAACGAGAATTTCAAGGTGAAGCTCACCCATACCAGAGATAATTGTTTGATTGGTCTCTGGATCGGTCATCACGCGGAAGGTCGGATCTTCTTCAGACAAAGATTGTAGAGCCTTGGATAGTTTTTCCATGTCCTGTTTCGTTTTTGGCTCAACAGCAACGGAAATAACAGGCTCAGGAATAAATAGTGTCTCTAGAACAATCGGTGAACTGTCATCGCAAAGAGTGTCGCCTGTAAAGGTGTCTTTAAGTCCTAGTACAGCTCCGAGGTCACCTGCTCTGAGTTCATCAACCTCTTGGCGATCGTCAGCTTTCAAGATAATCAGGCGCGAAATACGTTCCTTCTTGTTCTTGCTAGAGTTGAGCGCGTAGGAACCTTTTTTCAAGATGCCAGAATAAACTCGCACAAAGGTGAGACGACCATAGGGATCAGCCATGATCTTGAACGCCAATGCCGACATTGGTGCATCATCTTTTGCTTCACGAGTAGCCTCCTCACCATTAGGTAGCAAACCTTGAACTGGTTTAACATCACTAGGCGCAGGAAGGTAATCGATAACGGCATCTAGTAAAAGCTGTACGCCTTTATTCTTGAAAGCCGAACCACAAGTCATTGGGACAATCTTGCCGCTAAGAGTGCCTTTACGCAAGCCTGATCTAACTTCATCTTCAGTGAGTTCCTCACCTTCAAGATATTTCTCCATCAAATCATCGTCAGAATCGGCAACTGATTCAAGGAGCTTACCGTGCCAATCGTTAGCTAGATCAACTAAGTCAGCAGGAATATCTATTTCTTCGATATCTTTGCCGATTTCATCTTTATAAATGTAGGCTTTCATTTTGATGAGATCGATAATTCCTACTAGCTCTGCTTCACTACCAATAGGCAGTTGGATGGGAACAGCATTGGAACCAAAACGCGCACGAATTTGTTCTCGTACTCGCAAAAAATTCGCCCCCATGCGATCCATTTTGTTGACGAATACGAGGCGAGGTACTTTATAGCGGTCTGCTTGTCTCCATACAGTTTCGGATTGAGGCTGTACGCCACCGACGGCACAGAAAACTGCAACTACGCCATCAAGTACACGCATGGAGCGTTCTACTTCAATGGTGAAGTCCACGTGTCCAGGAGTGTCGATGATGTTAATGCGATGATCTTTCCAATTGGTGCTGATAGCGGCGGCAGTAATGGTGATGCCGCGTTCGCGTTCTTGAGCCATCCAATCAGTTACGGCGGTTCCATCATGGACTTCACCTATTTTGTGAACAACGCCAGAATAAAACAGAATTCGCTCTGTAGTTGTGGTTTTACCAGCGTCAATGTGCGCCGCAATACCTATATTGCGTACCTTATCTAAGGCAATAGAGCGTTCCACAATAGTTTCCTCGTGTTTATCAGGAATTGAGAATTTATATTAAGAATAGTATAGCGAGGCAAGCTAAGGTCTAACAACGTTAGTAACGGTAGTGAGCAAATGCTTTGTTTGCTTCTGCCATCTTGTGGGTTTCTTCACGCTTACGGATGGTTTGACCAGTTTCGTTGGCGGCATCCATCAATTCATTAGCTAGTTTCGTAATCATGCTACGTCCAGCGCGACCACGAGAATATTGAACTAACCAGCGTAGGGCAAGGGCAACACCACGATCAGTGCGGACTTCCATTGGTACTTGGTAAGTAGCACCACCAACACGACGAGCTTTAACTTCTACAAGTGGGGTGGCATTGCGAATTGCACGGTCAAACACTTCTAATGGTGGATTGCCTGTACGTTCGCCGATGGTGTCAAGAGCTTTGTAAACAATGTGAGAGGCTACAGAATGCTTACCGCGTGACATTACACGGCGGATAAGCATACTAATAAGACGGCTGTTGTAAACCGAATCAGGGGGAGTTATGCGCTTTGAAGCTTTCGTTCTACGGGACATTGCGGTACTAAATTCACCTTATAAAATGAATTGCTAATTTTACTAAATGGCTACTAAGTAACCTTTTTATAGATGATTCTTACTTTTTCTTCTTGCCTGTGCTTGCGGCTGGAGCTTGACCAGGCTTGGGTCGCTTAGCACCATATTTAGAGCGTCCTTGCTTACGATCCTTAACACCTGAAGTATCGAGAGTGCCACGGATAATGTGATAACGCACACCTGGTAAATCTTTTACACGACCGCCTCTAATCATCACAACGGAGTGTTCTTGGAGGTTATGCCCAATCCCAGGGATGTATGCGGTGACTTCAAATCCAGAAGTCAAGCGTACCCGTGCCACTTTTCTAAGTGCAGAGTTGGGCTTTTTGGGTGTTGTAGTGTAGACGCGCGTACATACTCCCCTGCGTTGAGGACAACTTTTTAGGGCAGGAGATTTTGTTTTGGTGTTTATGGTTTGGCGCTCACTGCGGATGAGCTGTTGGATCGTGGGCATAAGTGATGATTTGGTATATCTGCGGCTGTGTATTCTAATCAACAGCACATAATTATAACAAAGTAGATCTCACAAAGTCAATTGTCAAAACAATTGTCATAGCGTGATGAGCTTTGTTACGGTTATGTCGGCTGTGGCGATCGCTGTCTTTATCGAGAAATCATTAGGGACAGCATATAAACAAAAAGTGATGTAAGTCCTAGCGATAATTTACAATTCGGGCAAAGCCTGCTGGATCAAGACTTGCTCCACCAACTAGCACACCATCGATTTCAGGTTGCGCCATGATTTCGTCAATATTATCAGCTTTGACAGAACCACCATACTGAATTGTGACGTTAGGATTTGCTAGCTTACCACGAATTAGTCCAATCACACGATTTGCTTCGCTAGAGGCACAGGTGTCTCCAGTACCGATCGCCCAAATTGGCTCGTAAGCGATGATCAAATTATTTTGATCAACATCAACGAGATCGGCTGCTAGTTGTGAAAATATCCAAGACTCGGTTTCGTTTGCGTCGCGTTGTTGCTTGCTTTCGCCAACACAGAGAATGGGAGTTAATCCGTTAGCCTGTGCAGCTTTTAGTCGCTTGTTCACAGTTTCATCGGTTTCACCAAAAAATTGACGACGCTCACTATGTCCGATGATCACATACTTGATGCCAAGCTCGACTAGCATCGGTGCAGAAATTTCACCAGTAAATGCGCCATTTTCTGCCCAATGGACATTTTGAGCGCCAATACTCAGGTTTGCTTGACCGATCGCTGGCACGATGGTTTGTAGAATCGCCAGATTTGTATAGGGGACGCAAATAAGGATTTGCTGATCGGCGATCGCCGCTTGGGGGGCGGTGGCTTTGAGGTGGGCAGGAAATTCCGAGAAAAATGTTTTGGCTTCAGACTGGTTTTTATACATTTTCCAGTTGCCAGCGATAACGATTTTACGCAATGCTCGTTTACCCCTGAGTTAGGATTGTGAAAATAATGAATTGTTGTTTATTTTACCGAAAAAGGGATCATTAACAGCAAAGGATAAGTACGAAGCGATCACCCTTGTTTTTTATGTCCAAAAACTGAATGAGTCTAGCAGAAGGCTGCTAGACTCATGTCTTTAAGTAATTCAATTAAGGTTTCTACTAGTGGTTTACTGAAACGTGTGGGTATTGATTAACTATACGCCGTAGCCCTTATCTTTTCAACTACATAAGTTTGTCTCATTTCGTTTTCATGCTAGGTCAAAACCTAAATAAACATTGAATAGAAATTTAAGAGACCCCAATAACAATACAGGCTATCGAAGCTATCAAAACTACACCGATCTTTAGGATAAGCACTGCCCCGTAAAGATCGAAAGAATCGTGGGGAGCAACAAAGCGTCAATCCGATTTTGACTTTTAACTCTTTCTTTTAGCTCCTCCTTTACATTGAAAATTTGTTTTCAACATTTAAACTAGGTTTGCGTTTGGATTGAGTTGCTCTGCCTCTTGTGCCATGTATATACATTAACGCAGGTGGTGTTATAAAACACCATTTGTTTACATAAATTCACAAGTTTCTTGGCTCTTTAAAATCTCAAAGTCAGGAAAATTACTAAGAGCCATACAGTAAAATAAAAAGCCGATTTTTGTGGTGTGGCTTCGCCACACCACAAAAATCGGCTTTTTATTAAATCACAGAACCCTAGTCATAGTTCTGACTTTGAGGTTGGCATTTGTTAAGCTATGTATACTAAGCAACTTACTTAAATACAGCCAAGACTTTCACTATGCTGCAACAAGCTTCCCGTTATACAACGACTTGGGTGGATACGGTTAATAAGGTCAAGGCTGAGGCATGGAATATTCTCGCAAAACCTTTGGCAACTCCTTTCTTTGAATGGGAATGGCTCTCGAATTTAGAGTCTTCAGGTTGTGCGATCGCCCAGCAGGGTTGGCTGCCTAGTCATTTATTAGTCTGGCAGGGAGATGAATTAGTGGCGGCTGCGCCTTTGTATTTGAAGGGGCATAGTCAAGGTGAGTTTGTGTTTGACCATCAATGGGCGGATTTGTCCTATCGGCTAGGGATTGAGTATTATCCGAAATTATTAGGGATGGCTCCCTTTACGCCTGCGGTGGGTTATCGCTTTTTGGTACATCCTGATTTGAGCGATAATCCCAACGAATTATCAAAAATCTATGATTTGATGCTTGCGGAGATTGATCGCCTTTGTGACAAACATCAAATGTCGGGCTGTAATTTCTTATATGTCGATCCCAGTTGGAAGCATGAGCTAGAGTCACGAGGCTTTACAACTTGGATGCACCATAGTTACGTTTGGGAAAATCAAGAGTTTACGGATTTTGATGATTACCTCAAAAATTTCAATGCGAATCAGCGCCGCAATATTAAGCGGGAGCGCAAATCCGTCGAAAGCACAGGAATTACGATGCGGGTTTATACGGGTGAAGAGATTCCGCATTATTTTTATGGCTATATGTATGAGCTATATAACGATCATTGCAATAAGTTCTGGGGTGGCAGCAAGTATTTGAATCGCAAGTTTTTTGAAAATCTCGCCCATAGCTTTCGCGATCGCCTTGTGTTTGTGGCAGGTGAGATCGAAGATTATCCCAAACCTGTCGGGATGTCTTTCTGCATTCGTAAGGATGATCAATTATTTGGGCGTTATTGGGGATGCGTGCAGGAAATTGATTGTTTGCACTTTAATGCTTGTTATTACAAACCGATCGAATGGGCGATCGCTCAAGGAATTAAACGCTTTGACCCCGGGGCTGGTGGTCAGCATAAAAAGCGGCGCGGATTTCCTGCGACACCAAATTACAGTTTGCATCGCTTTTATCGCGATCGGCTCAAGCAAATTCTGGTTCCCTATATCAGTGAGGTGAATACTTACGAGGCTAGGCAAATTCAAGCGATTAATAACGAATTGCCCTTTGATTTTGCTCCCCCCGATTTGCATGTATAGCAATGTAGGTGTACACCACAACACAATTAGTGGAGTGAAGCGCCGCTAATTACAGCAATTACCGATCAACCGAACCTCAAGAAAAAATGAAAGCGTTGTTTAGCAACGCTTTCATTTTTTTCTTGGTTTGGGTTTGAGCGCAAAGCGCTGTAATTAGCTAGGCATAAGTAAACTTAAAACTTAGAAAGCTGTCCCGACAGCTACGCTGTCGGGACAGCTTTCTAGGTTTTAAGTATGGTGAGCTACTTATAAAGTTATGAACAGCATGATACGTTTTCGATGAATGCTTTTTCTGATTTGACTTTTGCTTAGCAGGAAGTGTTTTGATCTATTAGATCTATTAAAGTTTTCCCATATTTGCTTTCATAATAAATCTCTCAAGGGTAACAATCTCTACGCGATCGCCATAGGGAATATACTGCTGCAAGTCCCCTGAAATGTAGAATTCGCGCAAAGTCCAACCTTCACCACCCAGCACTAAATAAGCCTTTTGATAATTGGGATTTTGCTCCATTGCATCCATCAAGCAAATTACTTCAAAGGGAACTTTCTGTTCGGCAGTACCACCTACCTGTTGCCATTTGAGAGAAATCAAAACATTGCGATCGCCTCGATTGGCGACTACATCAATTTTATGTTTGCCTCCGCCTGGGCGGCTACCGATATATTGCTGAGACTGATAGAGATAGCCACCATAAATTAGAGAATGCAATACCATTTGTTCTAAAACCGCACCAGTTTCCGTATTCCGAAGACTCATGATAGTTCTATCCCTTTATAAGCAAGCATTTCCTTCGCAGGAAGGCGATCGCCGTTACAGCTAATTCTCCTTGGTGCATCAAGGATCTTATATTTAAATCCTAAATCTTTGTAGAGAGAGAGAATTCGATCAGTGGCTTGATTGGAAGCGATCGCAGGGCAGTTTTGATTTGCCAACCATTGGGCTAAACGTTCTTGTTCTGACCATTCAAAGCCATTTTTAGAATATTGGCGAAATTCAACATCGTAGGGAGGATCGGCATAGATGAGGTCTTTGGAAGCAATCTTGATCTTCTCAAAGTCTAGGTTTGTAAACTTCCACTGTGAAAGCGTTGGTTTATATGCAGAGAAATCTTTATTGTAATTAATATGTTTGTATTTTCCAAAAGGAACGTTAAACCCACCTTTTTGATTGAACCGACAAAGCCCGTTATAGCCCGTGCGATTGAGATAATAAAATAATTGTGCAGCTTTTGGTGTGTCCGCTTCACCAACTTGGATTAAGCGATTAAATTCTACTCTCTGAGCGTAGTAAAACTCGCGGATGTTTTCAGTCTCAATTTCCAGTTTTAAGCCTTTTTGCAAACATTTATAGAAATTGATGACATGAGGATTAATGTCATTTAACAAAGCTCTTTGAGGTTGTAATCCTAAAGCGATCGCCAATCCCCCACAAAATGGTTCTACCATACGGCGATCGCTGTGCTTTTGCCAAGTATGCTGCAAATGTTGCACTAGCCAACGCTTACCGCCAGCCCATTTCAAAGGTGGAGTAAGGCGTTCTGGCTTTGCCGTAGCTCCAGTAATATTAGCCACTTGTTTTGCCAAGGGAGTCATGAGCAGAGAGGAACAATGAGACGGTGGCATGGCGACAAGGGAAATTAATGCTTACTCAATCTAGTACTATAGCGGTTTTCAAATGAGTACATACTCATTTGAAAACAAAAAAATCAACTCCAATAAAGGTTTTGAGTTTTCATTTTGCCTGCGGCAAAATGAAAATCGCTATACTAAGCAGCAACTAGCAAGCCTGCACTAGATTGTTTGGGCAATACATCAACAACATCGAGCTTGGCACAGTAGGCAATATCCTCAGCGCAGTCAAGCTTGAGCAACCGTTTGCCATGACTAGCTTGATAAAATAATTCCTCAACCTCACCCTTCCAAGCTTTATAGAGAGTCGCTGCGGCTACCGCCTCATCATTACCAAAATCAGCCTCATCTTCGAGATTAGCCGCGATCGCACCCGCACAGGTCGTATCTTCAAGCGAATAACTACCTTCCCAACCAGAACCCACAATCCACACAGTTTCAGGTTTAGTTTCGCGTAAATACTTTAATACCGAGCCAAGGTTAATCATCGCGCAAGCCAGAACACTCTTCGCATTTTGGACTTTTTGCAGCGATCGCGTGCCATTAGTCGTACTCATAAAAATCCGTTTGCCCTTCACCACATCTGGCGTAAAGTCAAAGGGCGAATTCCCCAAATCACAACCCTCTACAGTCTTCCCACCACGCTCACCGACCCTGATCCTTAACTCTGGCGGATGCGCTTCACTGACACGCATCAACTCATCAAGATCGGAGAATACTTGCACTCCCTCGGCTCCTGCCGCTAGTGCTGTAGCGATCGTAGTAGTGGCTCGCAAAATGTCAACAGCGATCGCGCAATCTGGATTTCCTTCAGCAGGCACTAACTCAGGCGTGTGATAGACAAATATTTTCATTTACAAATCTGATGATTGAGGCTTCTTATATAAATTAAACTCTATGATTGCCTGTTTTGCAAGACTTATGAAATCAGGGGCTGAAGCTCCTTGTTTATCCTCGCAGTACAATAAAAGTGTGGTCTTGAAAGCTAGAGGACAGCCCCATGATTGCCACCACTGAACGCCGCTACAGTCTTGATGAATATCGCGCGATCGCTGAAGCATCCACCGAAAAATGTGAATACCACGATGGAGAAATTATTACGATGACTGGCGGAACACTTAACCACAGTTTGGTTATGGGAAATATTTTCTTCTTTCTCAAGTTATTGCTACGTGATACATCTTTTGTAACAGTTAACAGTGAAATGCGAATTTGGATTCCCAATTATCGTTGTGGAGTGTATGCAGATGCCATGATTTTTGATGGTAGACCTCAACTAAATGGCGATCGCAAAGATGAAGCTTTAAATCCACTTTTAATTGTGGAAGTGCTTTCTCCATCAACTGAGGAATACGATCGCACAGATAAGTTTCGGATGTATCGTTCTATTCCTAGCTTTTGTGAATATCTCTTAATTCGTCAAAACAAAGTATTTGTAGAACGCTATAGTAAACAATCACAGGGTTGGTCATACAGTGATTTTGATGGTTTAGACCAGTCGATTTTGTTAGAGTCGGTAAATATTGAATTAGCGATCGCCGAAATCTATCGTGATATTGATTTTTAAATTTTTTTAGCTGTCATGAGAAGTTTGTACTTTTTACTCCCTTCCCAATCAAGGATTAGTGGTGCGGCACTTCGTGCTGTACCACTAATCCTTGATTGGGAAGGGGGTAAGCCTCTGGCATATTTGTAAGTACCTGTGCAGAATAAATTACCCAAACCTATAAAGTTGCGCCCCTGCGGGGCGCAACTTTATAGGTTTGGGTTTGCAATTAATTATGCTCACCTACTTAGCTATAGCCAACTGTATCAGACCAAATCAAAACCCAAATAGTGTGAGGCGGCGCTTCGCGCCGCCTCACACTATTTGGGTTTTATGTCCTACCAAGAATGGCAACAGCTATATAATATTTTCAGCAAATCCATGAAAGATTAGAATATTTTATGAACTGTATTTTGAGATGTAATAAATCATAGAAAAAGTTAGGAAATAAAAGCTTTAAGGTGATATGTGACTAATTTGCTGACTTTAGCTGTATTTTCAAATTAGACGTAAAGACTTATCAAAATATTTAGAGTATTAACTTTTTCTGTAGAATTAACTAGAAAGGCTACAGCTTTAGAAGTTTTTTTAATGATCGCGATGGTTGCATTAGTAATCGTCATTACCAATTAAAAGTTTTTGAGCATATCTTGAATATAAAATTTTTGAGGAAAGCAAAGCATGAGTACAAGTAACGAAACGAAGGCTGAAACCACTAAGCCAGAAAGCCCCAAGCCTGAAGAAAAATCCTCTCGCCCTACCAAAGCTAAAACTGAAGCCGAAACAACTGCAAAAACAGGTACAGTGGATATCTCAGCTTTGGCGGTGAAAGAAGACTCTAAACCCGTCGCAGCATCAATCGCACAAAAAGGTTCATTAACTGTGACTGAAACCCTTAAGCATTATGGCGATCGCCCCATCATTGATGGTGGTTTTCGTGCAGTTGAATATTTCAACAGTTCGGGCGAACGTCCGATCGAAGCTAGCAAGTTAGCAATTAGCAGCACCTACACCACAATGGGCGGTGAACGTCCGATTGTGAGTGGTGGTGTCCATGTAACTGGCACATTTATGTCTTCGGGCGAACGTCCGATCGTTGAAGATGGATTTGTGATTGTCGATAAGTTTTATATCGCAGGTGAGCGTCCTGTTGGTTCTTCAGGACTGGTGATTGACGAAACTTACTCTCAAATGGGTGAGACCAGACCTGTTGCTTCTAATGAGATCGACAATGCAGGGTTAATGGGCTTCATTGACTAACTGGTCGAGACTTTACAGCGCTTTGCGCTCAAACCCAAATCAAGAATTCTTGTAAAAGTGCTTCTCCGCAGCACTTTTACAAGAATTCTTTTAGCTCGTTTGATCGGAAGTTGCTGTAAAAAGCAGCACCCCATGGGTGCTGCTTTTTACAGTCTTTTGGGTTGGTTAAGGGTGTAAATTCAAAGTGGTGCGATTTTTGCGATTTTTAAGATTCTGATGGATACAAAACTAACTACGTTAAAAGATAAGTTGTTTTCGGGTAAAGAGGCAAACCAATTACCTGCGATCGCCGAATTAGCTAGCCTTGGAGAAGAAGGTTTACAAATATTAGATGAATTTATTCAAGCCCGCAAAGCGGCGAATACGGAAGTGACATGGATCGATGGCAGAATCCATCAAACCCTATTACAAAGCGATTTACCTAAAGCCCTCGAACTAGCCCAAATTCATTATCCTCATGGTGTCGTCACCTTAAAGTCAGAAAAAGCGATCGACTATCAACCAATTCAAATATTGCTAGCAAAACAAGACTTTGAAGAAGCCGATCGCGTTACTAGCAAAAAATTATGTGAGGCGGCGGGTGCGGCGGCTCTGGCGAGAGGTTGGCTATATTTCACCGATGCTAAGTCGATTCCCATTAGTGATTTACAAACGATTAATCAACTTTGGCTAGTTTATTCCGAAGGTAAGTTTGGCTTCTCGGTACAGCGTAAAATCTGGCTTAGCCTAGGCAAGGGCTGGGAAAAGTTTTGGTTAAAGATTGGTTGGAAGAAAGATGGATCTTTTACCCGTTATCCCAATGAGTTTATTTGGAGTCTGGATGCTCCAAGGGGACATTTGCCACTTTCTAACCAATTACGCGGCAATAAAACGATGCAAGCAATCTTTTCACATCCTGCTTGGTAATATAAAAGTCTTGATTTTGCCTTGAGGCAAAATCAAGACTCAAAACCTCTATGAACTACCTCTATTTGCATGGCTTTGCCTCTAGTCCTCAGTCCACCAAAGCCCGATACATGCAACAAAAGTTTGCTGAACTGGGACTAACTTTGCATGTTCCTGACCTCAATCTCACAGACTTTTCGACAGTGACGCTCTCGGAGCAACTAGACTACCTTGATCGCACCTATCTCCACAACAACGAGCCGATCGTCGTACTTGGTTCCAGCCTCGGTGGATTTTTAGCCTTGCAGCTTGCGGCGAAAAGCCTATTAGTTCAGAAGTTAATCCTACTTGCCCCAGCTTTTGGCTTTAGTCATCGCATAGCCAAAGCTTTGGGAGAAGAAAATGTTACTAAATGGCAACAGGAGGGAGTTCGTGAGTTTTACCATTACGGGCTGAAGCGTAATGTAAATTTACAATTTCAATTCTTTGTTGATGCTCAGAAATATTCAGAAGAAAACTTGACGCGATCGCTACCTATACTTATCTTTCACGGTATCGATGATGATGTTGTACCAGCATCTCTGAGTAAGGAGTTTGCCAAAAGGCGATCGCAAGTTACTTTAAAATTACTAAACGACGATCACGCCCTTGGGAAAGACTTAGACAGCATTTGGCAAGATACCAAACAATTTTTGGAACTTAGCTAAACTTTAAATACTCACTCCAAAGGGTAGTTACGTTTGATACAAAATATCCGCTAGGATCTTAAAATCAGCAGTAGCATTTAAAAAAGGGTTTTTAAACCGTTGAAAAATATTATCAAAACATTGCGATCTGACTTCGCTATCATTTTTGAGCGCGATCCTGCTGCGCGTAACTGGCTAGAAGTGCTGTTATGCTACCCCGGCCTCCATGCCATTTGGTTATATCGTTTTGCCCATTGGCTAAATTCACTAAAGATCCCCGTTCTACCTCGGATGATCTCGCAAATGGCAAGATTTTTTACAGGTATCGAGATTCACCCAGGTGCAAAAATTGGCATGGGTGCTTTTATTGATCATGGTATGGGCGTGGTGATTGGCGAGACTGCGATCATAGGGGAATATGTCTTGATTTATCAAGGTGTCACCCTCGGCGGTACTGGTAAGCAATCAGGCAAGCGTCATCCTACCCTCGGTAATAATGTGGTTATTGGCGCTGGGGCAAAGGTTTTAGGCAATATTGAAATTGGTAGCAATTCACGAATTGGTGCTGGCTCGGTAGTTTTGAAATGCGTTCCTCCCGATTGCACCGTTGTGGGTATTCCTGGACGCATTGTGCATCGTCATGGTGTAAAAGTTTCGGCTCTCGATCACTTTCAAGTTCCCGATCCTGAAGGTGATGTCATCCGATCGCTGATTAATCGGGTAGAGCAGTTGGAAAGAAATGCAGAAGCGCATACTTTACATCCCGTTAACAACTATTTGATTGATTCAGAATTGCTCAAGAATGTTCGCCCTCGTCATCTTACGCCTTCCGATCGTGTTGATAATTTTGAACATCCTCAAGAATATGAAGGGTTTTCTGAAGGTGGTGGTATTTAATCAAAAAGACTCGCATCGCGAGTCTTTTTTTGTTGGATTTTTTGGCAAGCCGCTATGATACATTCAAAAAAGCAGTACAACGGTTTAGTTGAGATGCTCTCAAGTTTTTATCTTTAAATATCACTTTTGAGAAGTCTGCTCTAACGCAATGTTAGACAGTCTCAGAATTATTGCTCATCTTTGCTTTTGCTTGCAAGTAATTCATAGAACTCATTCAGTTTTCTTCTCAAAAGTTCTTTCGGGATAAGTTTGATTTCGTATTCAGCAACAACGGTAGGACTGATGGATCGGCTGAGAGCATATTCCACAACTTCATCATCTTTGTCTCGGCAGAGCAGAACACCGATACTGGGGTTTTCGTGAGTTTTTTTGATGTCACGATCAAGGGCTTCGAGATAGAATTCAAGTTGTCCAAGGTATTCAGGTCGGAATTTATCAATCTTGAGTTCAAAGACAACGAGGCTCTGGAGTTCGCGGTGGTAAAAGAGCAAATCAATGAAGAAGTCACTATTGCCAACTTGGATGCGATATTCTTCTCCAAGAAAAGTGAAGTCTCGACCAATTTCTAGGATAAACCCTTTAAGGTAAGAGACAAGTGCCTTTTTTAGATCGTTTTCGGAGTGGTTGGAAGGCAGGTTGAGAAAATCAAGGACGTAACTATCTCGAAAGATTCCAGCGAGTGGTTTAGGGTGATTCGTTTGTAAAAGTTTGGTATCGGCGAGACGGGTACGCTCGAAGATACCACTATTGATTTGGCGATCAAGTTCACGGGTGCTGTAACGTTCGGTAGCAGCGAGTTCAAGATAGAAAAGCCGCTCGGCTTCAGTCTTGCAACGTGAGATGAGGATAGAATGATGAGTCCAGCTTAATTGTGTCAGCAGTGATGACACAATTTCAGGATTTGGATAGGTTTCATAAAATTGGCGCATTCTGTAAAGGTTGCGCTTTTCAAATCCTTTCAGTTCAGGTTCTTGACTTTGGATAAAGGCACCAAGCTGCTCGATTGTTTTTTGCCCCCATTCGCTTGTAGCTAGGCGATCGCTGATGTACTTACCAATGCTCCAGTATAGTTTGATCAGTTCTTGGTTGGCGGTAGCAATGACCTTTTGCTGGGCTGTTTTGATGAGGGTAAGGACTTCAATAAATTGAGGCTGCAAGGATTCCGTCATTGAGTGCTTTCACTGGGGATTTTAATAGTATCGTAAAGGGCATCTCAAATTGAAACAAAATAAGGCGTGTTACATTTCATTAATACACACTACAAGATAGGTGATCGCACTGTTATGACTTCTGTTGCAACAATTGAACTGCTCTTCTAGAATCTCTACCTACAAACACTTTCCACATTTGCATTGGTAATGGAGAAAGCATCAAACTCTCTACCTTCAAACTCACCTGTTACAGTTACTTTTTCCCCAACTGTGATGTGGCGAGTTGTATTATCTCCGCAGATATCATAGGAATCGACTGTGATGGAACGACCGCTACTATTCAACTGAAATCCATCCTCCCAAACTTGATGGACTCTACCAGAAAAGGTAGTACTTTGCGCTTGGGCAATTGCACACCCAATAGTAAGGGTTCCAAAAAGGAAGAAGGTAAAACCTACAACAGTTGACTTCATAATTTACCGTCTCGATCTTTAAAATGATTAACAATATCTAATATATCTATTTTAAGTGAGATGGAAAACAAAGGTTTCTTATCATTTGCATTTATAAAACTAGATATTACCACGCCACAAATTTCAACTACTTCCTGATTAACAGCTTCAGATAGATTTGGCTTTTGCTTGGACTCAAGATAAATATGCACCGCTAATATTGGGACATATAAACTTCTCTCTTGAATTCGATGTGTTTTTTACAGATCGGACTCAGCATTTGAGATTAGCCCAAAGTATTTTAACTAAAGGAAAAGTGGCGCGTTACGTTCCATTAACGCATCCTACTGGACTGATTCATCTAAATTGATGCAATAGAAAACTTGGCAAAGAAAGTGTTGTCAAGTTTTTGATAGCTCGCCTATTGCACTATTTTTAGATAAAACAGTCCACTACAAGATCGGCAATCGCTAAATCTGATAAGCAAAGGACAGTGAAGAAAAGCTGGTCAATCATTGCCATCCTCAAGTGCTAGATAAGATACCAATGCTTGCGGGTGAAGGCTGCCATGATCATATACTGAGAGATCTGTCATTTTACTTAGAACAAGCGATTCGTCTGTGGGAAACAAATGCCAAATATTCAAACTTGGGATATCTTCCTCAAAGTACTCATCAGCGATGATCCAGAAAGACCATGAGACTGGATTGTAGCCAGCCGCTAACTCATACCCACTGCCACCACAGACGCACAGATTCCATGATTTAAAGGAGGCATTAGAGTCTCCTTCTTCAGCGACCTCTCCTTTCCCATAGCTTGCTAAGTGCATCAATACCCTCCCTAAATCACCTTTAAAGTCAGGCTTCTTACCTGCAAAGGAAAACCGTCCACATAGCTCATTCCATGGCTCGGTGGCAAATAGAAAGTTATATAGCATCATTTGACCGAAGAACTTGCCTGTCCATAATTCATTGGAATCAATTAGCTTAAGTTCCCAGAGGTGAAAATCATTGTTCTCATCGAATTCGACTACATCTAATATTGTATCGGGCATACCAAAAGTCTTGCCCTTGGAGTAGTTACCGATATCGTATCTAAGTTGAAGATGAGGGACAAATACTCGGTTGGGATACTTCTCAGCCATTAGATCGAGAAAAGCGCGTTGATACTCGTTTTCAGTCATAGAGATCAAATCCGACTAACTATGTATTAGACGGAAAAATTTTGTCTAATCTGACTATAGGGGATATAGGCTGAAAGTCAAATTTCTTGCTAATCGCCCTATATGGGATGTTATGCAGAAAAATTTTGCCTAATCACCTTAACGGTGTATTAGCCCAACGATATCATATATTATTTAGGCTAGTTACTTCATAATTTCATTATGCAAACTGAGCCGCCACCTCGGAAATTGCTTGATAGAGATAGGCGATCGCAAATCTCGCAATATTGTCAGTCTTTTTATTGGCATTTTTGGACAAGCCGCTATAATGCATTCAAAAAAGCATCTAAAAAATATTCATGCATTATCAAAAGCGATCGCATCGCCCAAGCTGGCGGCACTTCTGGAAAAGGCTAATCAATCAGAACGTCTGGCAACGGGCAATCGCTTTGTTACTAGCAGGTTTATGTTTATTTGCCCTAGCCGCCTGTGAGCCAATCCCCGAACCCAATCAAGTCAGTGTCGGCAGTGTCAATCGTCTCAAAAATGTACTTAGTCGAGGCAAATTGGTTTGTGGCGTTAGTGGCGAGTTACCAGGATTTAGCTTTGTCAATAAAGAGGGCAAATATTCAGGGCTAGATGTCGATATTTGTCGAGCGATCGCTGCTGCTTTATTTGATAATCCTGATGCAGTCCAATTTCGCAACCTTAATGCTAAGGAGCGATTTACGGCTTTACAATCAGGCGAAATCGATGTACTAAGCCGCAATACCACATGGACATTAAGCCGCGATACGGCTTCTCGCCTCGCTTTTATGCCCGTAGTTTTCTATGACGGTCAGGGGGTGATGGTACGCAAAGATAGCAATATTAAGGCGATCGCCGATCTCAAGGATGCGGATATTTGCGCCCAAACAGGTACAACCACAGAGCAGAATCTCGCTGACCAAATGCGTAAGCGGAACCTTGCCTATAAGCCTGTCGTTTATGAAGACGTGAATGCTACTTTTGCGGCTTATCAGTCAGGACGTTGTGCAGCAATTACAGCAGATCGCTCGGCTCTGGTGGTGCGTCGGACTCGACTCGCTGATCCTGAGAATCATGTGGTTTTGGATTTTGTGATTTCTAAGGAGCCGCTAGCGCCTGCGGTCGGAGATGGAGACTCGAAGTGGTCAGATATTGTCAAATGGATTATTTTTGCAGCGATCGAGGCGGAAGATTTGGATATTTCTTCAGTAAATCTTGCTGATCAATTACAGAGTAAAAACGCCGAAATTCGGAGGTTCTTAGGGGTTGATGGTAGCTTAGGAAAAGATACGGGAATTGCCAATGACTTCACGGCGCGAGTGATTAAGCATGTTGGTAATTATGCCGAAATTTACGATCGCAACCTTGGCAAAGATAGCCCATTCAAACTACCACGTGGACAAAATGAACTTTGGAAAAATGGAGGCTTAATGTACGCTCCGCCATTTCGCTAGGAGGTATAGCCCCTCTCCCTGCGGGAGAGGGGTTGGGGTGAGGGCGATTTTACCAGCCAAACACTGAAGCGATCGCAGGTGGAGTAAGAGGACTAATCTCTTCTACAACCTCAGCATTACTAGCTTCTCCAATCAATTCCTCAGTACAGAAAGTCGCAGTACTAAATCCACCAAATCTCTGCACAGTACTCGCTCGCATCCGCACATTTGGAGCAGGAAACCAAAATCGCTCATAGGAACTCATGGAAGGATATTCGGTAATCAAGACAAGTGCATCTTCGTCATCGATTTCGTAACAACCGATTACAGGCATAACTTCCGCATAGCCACGTTCTCGCAAAAGCTTACCTTTGCGCCCTGTCTCATCATCTGGCACAAGAGCAAACACAGTTTCGCCTGAGTGGTTTTCATCATCTTCCTTATCCCATGCCATCGTTCCATCCCATTTGACATAGGCTCCACCGATCGCTGTGGCTGGATCAAATTCATGCATTTGGCAGATTTCAATTACCTTCGGATCGTCAGCATTGAGTGGATTAACATAAATTTCTGAGCCACCTTTTTCAGCACGACGAAAGGCGAGGTGATGCGTGGTGCGTTGCGATTTCCATTTGCCTGCACTTTTTTGAAAAAATTCTAAAGCGTTCATAGTAGTGATAAAAAAAAATTAAAAAAATCTTTTGGCTTGGATCTGTGTATATGCTTTCTATGCCTAAGTTTACAATCGAAAACACGGCAAATATTAACCTTATTAAATAACTTTCCGACCCATGCCGATCGCCTTTGAACGCTTAGGCGTTTTCACGACTGTGATTCCAGTTATAGAAAAAACAGCCTCATTGATATGATCAGCCATGCCAGGAATCAGGAACTGTATGTTCTTAGTGAAGTTTTTAGTCCACATTTTCAGCAGTTTATCTTTAGCCTCTTCATTCACATGGATATTTTTATCTTGATCAATCATTATCATAGCTACCTCTTCATCCCTTACGGTGAGTACAATAGCAAGGCTTTCCTGATCCGCATTTAACCCTTCATACCACTCATCAATATGCTCTACTAGCTTGTCTTGATAAAGTGCCAGAGACATAGGTTCGTTTTTCAGTAAGGCTTTTCGCAATGCTCTTGATATTTCTCTGGTTCCCATCGATATTATTGAGCCTATCAGTAATTATTACATTCCATACTAGTCGCAGCGCTTCTTACCGTCAAACTCAAAAGGGAATGGCGATCGCGATAATTTGCGAGTAATTGTCCGTAAATCTAAACGTAAGTACCTATGCAAAATAAATTCCCAAAGCCTGTAAAGTTGCACCCCTGCGGGGTGCAACTTTACAGGCTTTGCTTTGTAATTAATTTTTAGCTACTTACACCCCTCCCACCCAAGAAATAAACATCAAAAACCAAGAATTAGCGTTGCGGCGCTTCGCGCCGCAACGCTAATTCTTCACTGGGAAGGGAGTAGTTCACAAATATTTAAAATCTCGACACAGATCTTGTCGTGATAATAAGTTATATCAATTTACAAAAGTGTGATGACACTTTTGTAAATTATAGCTGTCGCCATTCTTGTTAGGACATAAAACCCAAATAGTGTGAGGCGGCGCGAAGCGCCACCTCACACTATTTGGGTTTTGAGTTTGTCCTGATACAGGTGGCTATAGCTATAAAAACCAAACCCAGTCAGGGTTTTAAAAACACAAAATGGTTACGCCATTTTGTGTTTTGGCATCAAAGCAGAATCGCAGGGTAGAGATTGAGGTTAATCGATGTAAAGCATCGCCAAGCCTCAACTCTCGATCAATATTGAGAAACTATTACAAGATTTATGACAAAGCCTAAGCGTATTGGTATTTTGACAAGTGGTGGTGACTGTGGCGGACTGAATGCCGTAATTCGAGCTGTCGTGCGCCGCGCCCGTGATTATGACATAGAGATTTATGGCATTAAAGGCGCAACTCAAGGATTGATGAATCGTCCAGTGGAAGCAGAGCTACTGGATATGAAAAAAGTTTCAGGTATTCTGCGCTATGGCGGCACGATTTTAGGAACTGTCAATAAGGGCAATCCCTTTGCCTACCCGATGCCCGATGGCTCAATTCTCGATCGCTCCGAAGAAGTAATTGATGGCTACCACAAACTCGGTTTAGATGGACTAATTGGCATTGGCGGAGATGGGAGCTTAGCAATCCTACGTCGTCTTGCTCAACAGGGGCAGATGAATCTTGTAGCCGTGCCAAAAACCATTGATAATGACTTGGGCGCAACCGAAAACTCAATTGGATTTAATACGGCGGTAAGTGTCGCTGTGGAGGCTCTTGATCGCTTGACCTATACTGCCATCAGTCACAGCCGCGTGATGATTTTAGAAGTAATGGGACGGGATGCGGGACATATCGCTGTCAGTGCAGGGATTGCAGGTGGAGCGCATATTGTCTTGATCCCAGAGATTCCCTATAACCTTGATGAAGTATGCGATCGCCTGATGAATCGCGCCCTACGTGGCTTTCATTTCAGTACGATGGTCGTCGCTGAAGCGGTAAAAACCCCAACAGGTGAGCCTGTAAAATATACGAATAGCCTCGGTCAGATCCTCTATGGTGGCATCGGTCAATATCTGGGCGATCAGATTAGTACACGCACAGGAATGGAAAGCCGCGTCAGTGTCTTGGGGCATGTGCAGCGCGGTAGTACACCGTCACCACTTGATCGCATCCTCGGCGCAGCGTTTGGTGTTGCAGCCGTAGATTTAGTCGCGCAGGACAAGTACGATCGCATGGTGGCTTGGGTAAATCGCGAAGTAATCGATGTACCAATTGCCGACGCGATCGCGCAATATAGTGCGGTTGATATTCATGGGACATTAATTCGCACGGCGATCGGTTTAGGGACTTACGTGGGAGAACTAGGCTAGAATGAGCGGCGCTAAGCGCCGCTCATTCTATAATTGTTTTGGAAGCATTTGTCCAGTAAAACTTCAGCCTATGTCTAGCCGCCTCAAAGCCCTGTTTTATTACATTACGGCGCGGTTGCTACTCGCACCGATCATGTTGTGGGCGATCGCCACAGTCGTATTTCTGTTGATGCGAGCCACCCCTGGAGATCCCATTGATGCGATTTTAGGTCCCCGCGCCCCTGAAGAAGTAAAGGTGGCTCTGCGGGAACAGGTGGGACTAACAGGTTCTCTCTTTTCACAATATTGGCAATATATGCAAGATTTGTCCCGTTTTAATCTGGGCAAATCGATTAGTACCCGTGAGCAAACCGTTGGGCAAATTATTAAAAACTTTTTCCCTGCTACTGCTGAATTAGCGCTGTATGCGCTGATTGTAGCTTTAGTAGTTGGATTAACCGTAGGCATTGTGGCAGCTTTGCGTCCAAATACAAAATGGGACGTAGGCGGTCGCTTATTTGGGATTATTACCTATTCATTGCCACTGTTTTGGGTGGGAATGATCTTGCAATTGGTGTTTTCGGTGCAGTTGGGATGGTTGCCAATTGGAACGCGCTTTCCGACCAGTGTTGAGCCGCCTGTTCGGATATTGGGACTATATACGATTGATGCCTTGATTAAGGGTGATTGGCAAAATTTTTGGACAAGTATTCAATATTTGATTTTGCCTGCGACGAGTTTAGGAATTGTGATTAGTGGTATTTTTGAGCGGATTGTGCGGGTAAATTTGCGGCAAACTTTGCAGTCGGACTATGTGGAAGCAGCCAGAGCCAGAGGGCTTAATCCCAGAGCAATTTTGTTTAACCATGCACTCAAAAATGCGATGATCCCCGTAATTACGATTTTAGGTTTGACGCTGGCTTCGATGTTGGGTGGTGCGGTGTTGACTGAAGTTACTTTCTCTTGGCCGGGGCTTGCCAATCGCTTATTTGAGGCAATCTCAGGACGGGATTATCCAGTGGTGCAGGGAATTGTCGTATTTTTTGCAATCATCGTCACGATCGCGAGTATTCTCGTAGACATTATCAATGCTTGGATTGATCCGAGGATTCGTTATTAAAAAGCATCATAAACAGCGCCAAGAGCCGTTTATGATGCTCCCAAAACCTTAGTTTTTTGTTGCTAGTGGTATGAAAATAAAACCTGTTTTTGTTGGGATTGCGGTAGTTGGAATTTTGCTGCTGGTGCTGAGCTTGAGTGCCGTGGGCAAAGTTTTAAGCGCAATTCCCCGTGAGGTTTTGGCGGGAGTCAAGACTCAGCCACTAGCTGTGAAGTTTTTGCCGCAGCGATCGCCTTTATTTTTATCGTTTTTGGTGAATCCAGAAAAATTGGGATTATTTACCCAGTTAGCTGCACCACCAAGCGATCGCGGTGATGTGCGTCATGAATTGGCTAACCTCAAACAGCAATTGCGACAAAATTGGTTATTAGATTACGAGAACGATATCCAGCCTTGGCTCGATCAAGAAATTACCTTAGCTGTCACTGATGTTGATCTTGATGCTCAACCCGCTAATGGTTTGCAAACAGGCTACTTATTAGCGTTTGCGGCGAAAGATGCTGACCTCGCCAAAACAAGTATTGATGCTTTTTGGCAAAGGTTGGCAGTGAATGGCTCCGACTTGGGCTTTGAGCAATATCAGGGTATCTCGATCTTAAGTACAAGCTTTGTGAATGATAAACCTGCGATCGCGGGGACAACATTGGATCAGTTTGTGTTGTTTGCCAATGATGCGCGGGTATTACGCAAAGCGATCGATGCAATCCAAAAGCCTGAATTGGCTCTAGCAAGTCTACCTAACTATCGCGATCGCCTCGCCCAGTTGAGTACAGGTAAAAATACTGGCAAGGTCAGCGTCGCTTATGTAAACCTTGCGGAGTTCGGTGAAGAGTTACCCAAAGAAAGCTTGTTAATGGGCTTAGGTTTCGATAAGAATGGCATCAGAGTAAAAACAGCCTTGACCTTAGCCACTAGCGACCAGAGCGAAACTGCGATCGCTCCCTCGACAACAAAGCTCAAGACCTCAAAAAAATCCTCAGGGAATATTGCTAATGCAATTCCTTCAGGAAGTTCCGTAGTCATTGGGAATAATCTCGCACAAACTTGGCAAGGGCTGCAAGATACAATGCTCCCCGAATGGAAACAAGCACTAATCAAAAGCATTGCCCCAATTCCTATGGATGGTAATGCTTTTGCATGGGCGCAACAGGACTATGCGATCGCCTTATTTCCCAAATCAAGCAGCGCTCCTGATTGGTTAGTAGTTGCGAAAGTGGAAGATGCTAATGGAGCGAAGGAAGCGCTCAGTTCTCTTGATGACATGGCAAGAAACAAGCTGACTGTCGGAGAAATCTCTCTGAAGTCACAACCTGTGACCATTTGGACGAAGCTCTCAGCTAGTGATAACTTCGCGGTGTCAGGGAACGTCGCGGCAGCCCATACTCAAACCAAAGATTATGTGTATCTATCTAATTCACTACCAATTTTAGAATCAGCGTTAACACTCAAAAATAATGACTCGATCGCTGCAACCAAGAGTTTTAAAACTATTTTGGCGAAGTTACCTAGCGATCGCTTCACCTACGCATATTTTGACAACAATATTGATCTGTCTTGGTTACAAACAAGCCTGTTGAATCTCAAGGTTGTGAGTGAAACTTCTGAAAACATAGGCAATTCACCCATTGCACAAATTTTTCAACATGTTAAAGTAGCTGGATTTGCTAGCAATAGTAGTGATGCAGTTACGCAAAATGGTGAACTTTTCTTAATCCTAAAGTGATTAAGGCTTTGCCGCAAAATATGGAACCAATTCTTAATGGGGCGGCGATGCCGCTCCATTAAGAATCTAGTTTTTTATTAAATTACAGCACCCTTAGGGGTAAGCACAGTACAATCAAGTCCTTATTAAATCTCAGAATCCTAAACTTGCATTTGCTAGTCTTTAATCAATGCCTGTCAAATCCTTTTTATCCTATGAGCATTTTCGTAGCATCCCTCTGCAATTGATGATGATATTGCCGTTTGTGGTTCAAGCCCTGATGATTGTCGGACTGATTAATAATCTGTCTGATGGTGACTGGGGAATCTGGATGTATGGATGGGTTTTGGTGCTATCGATTGGGTTTGGTCTGATCATGGCATATTGGGTAAATCAGTCCTATGAAGCAGTCGAAATCGCTCTTAAAGAATCACAAGAAAAATATAAAGTTCTTTTTCAAACACTACCAATTGGAGTTTCGATAACCGATAAGGAAGCTCGCATTCTCGAAAGCAATGCTATCTCTGAAAGGTGGTTAGGAATCCCAAGTCCCTCAGAAATCGAATGTCTTCAGCAACGCAAAATTAATCCTAATGTGCTTCGTGCCGATGGCTCACCCATGCCTGTCGAAGAATATCCCTGTGTTAGGGCTTTGAAAAGCAATCAATCTGTTTATGATGTGGAAATAGGTATTGTCTGCGCTGATGGAATTTTACGATGGTTTAATGTCAGTGCAAGTCCCATCCCTTTAGAGCGGTATGGGGTGGTGTTAGTTCATATCAATATTAGCGATCGCAAGTTTGCTGAACAAGCGATGCGCCGCAGTGAATTGAAATTACAAGCTTTTTTAGATAACGCTCCGACATTGATTGCTATTAAGGATTTAGAAGGTAAATATCTCTCGGTTAATCAGGAACTTGCATATTTTATGCAAGTTCCTGAAGCAGAAATTCTAGGCAAATATGACTATAACTTCTTTTCTGCTGAAGATGTCAAAAATATCCGTCGCCATGAACTACAGGCGATTTTTGAAGGTTTAGCAATTGATTTTGAGCAAAGTTTACAACTTCCTAATGGAATGAGGACTTTTTTTGTCACTAAATTTCCAATAATGGATAATCATGATAAGCCCTGTGCGATCGCCTCAATTTCCATAGATATCAGCGATCGCAAACTTACTGAGGCTGCACTCAAGGAGAGCGAAGCCAGATTTCAAAAAATTGCAACTATTTCTCCTGAAGCTATTTACATTTTGGTGCGTCATCATGATGGTAGTACACTTTTTGAATATGCCAGTCCCGCTAGTGAAGCATTGCTAGGTGTAAGTATTGATTATTTAAGACATAATCCAGATCTTCGCTATGTGATATTCCATCCCGATGATTTGGCTGGCTATGAGCAAGCGATGGAAAAAAGCATCAAAACGATGCAATTGTTCCAGCATGAGTGGCGGATTGTCTCACAAGGACAAATAAAATGGATTAAATCTCAAGCTATGCCTGAGCGCCGAGCAAATGGTGATGTGGCTTGGTATGGCTTTGCCATTGACGTTAGCGATCGCAAACAAGCAGAACTTGATCTCGCTCAAGTAGAAAAAGACCTCAAAGCAGCTAATCAGGAACTTCAAAGATTAGTGAATCTGGATGGACTGACACAAATAGCTAATCGCCGTTGTTTTGATGAGCGGATTATCTATGAATGGCAAAGACTCCATCGAGAGAAACAGCCCTTGTCTTTACTAATGTTTGATGTTGATTATTTCAAACGATATAACGATCACTATGGACATCAATTGGGAGACGAATGTTTGCTCAGAATTGCCCAAGCTGTAGATCAGGTAGTTTACCGACCTGCCGATCTGGTGGCGCGGTACGGTGGAGAAGAGTTTATTGTGATTTTGCCGAATACTAATCTCGAAGGGTCGATCGCTGTTGCTAAAAACCTGCATGAAGCGATCGCTGATTTACAAATTCCGCACCAAGATTCAGATGTGAGTGATATAGTCACAATCAGTATGGGTATAACTTCTGACATTCCTAATCTAGAGCGATCGCCATATGTCTTGATCAATCAAGCCGATCAAGCCCTCTATTATGCAAAACAGCAAGGACGTAATCAATTGGTGATATTCACTGATTAGTAACTGATGTTACGTGGATAGAATTCCTACGATCATCTAAGTCTAGGGCTTGCCCTGTGGCACAGCCCCTAAAAATTTAAATTATTGGGGTAGGGGCAATCCCCCCGTGGTTGCCCTGTCTTGCTAGCAGCAAAAGATTCATCATCTGAGTTCCACGTAACATCAGTTAGTAAATATCTTCAAAATAATGCGAAAATATGACAGATCTGCAATTAGCTCCAATGATTATTGACCGCAAAAAGGTTTCTTTTCGTAGCATTCCTCTGCAATGGCTGATGTTATTTGCCTTTGCGGTACAAGTTTTTGGGGCTGTGGGACTAGTTGCTTATTTATCTGGACAAGAATCGATTCATAAGCTAGCGAATAGACTTAACACAGAAATAAGTACCAGTGTTACAGAGAAGACGAAAACTTATCTGCAAACCATTGACCAAGTTAATAAGAACAATATTAGTGCCTTACGTCGAAATATATGGAACTTTGATGACTTCTCTAGCCAAGAGCGACAGGCTTGGGAACAGATGCAACTTAATTCCTTGTCACCAATTACGATCATTGGATTTGGAACTCCTTCGGGAGGACATCGGGCGGTAGAACTGCTTACAGATGGCACATTTAGCATTCGGGCTGCTCCCAATGGTGGCGGTAAATACAGAACCTTCACCACAAATCCAGACGGCTCACCAGCGCAAGTAACCGAAACATCCGTTATGTTTGATTCGCGTCAGCGTCCTTGGTATCAAGTAGCTGTGCAATCAAAACAAGCAACTTGGACTCCTGTATATCCCCATATTTACACAGGAGAACTATTAGTCGCCCTTGCAGAACCAATCTACGATCTCAACAATGGAAATTTATTGGGTGTCACCTATGGGATTCGATCCCTTGAAGCCATTAGTAAATTTTTACGAAGCATTGATATTAAGGCTGGTTCAGTTTCTATCATGGAGCGTGATGAGACTCTGGTGGCAACTTCATCAATGGTTCAAAAACCATACCAACTTTCTCAAAATGAAACTGAACAGAAGTTACTGAAAGCAAGTGATAGCCAAAATCCTCAGATCCATAATTCAGTCAAATATTTGCGTGATCGCTTTGGGAGTTTAGCGAATATTCGTCAATTAGAGCAATTTGAATTTGATATTAACGGCGATCGCCAAATTGCTCAAGTATTACCCATATTTGATCGCAATGGTTTGGATTGGTTCATTGTAGTGGTTATACCTGAGTCGGAATTGATCGCCGATATTCAAGCGAACCAAGTTTGGACTATTCTGCTATGTGGAATCACACTAATTGTCGCGACAGGGATTAGCGTAATCACAAATCGATGGATTGCCAAGCCGATTTTACGATTGAGTCGGGCTAGCAAGGCGATCGCCAATGGCGAGTGGCAGGAAACCTTACCAGAAAATCATGCGATCGCCGAGATTAGCACCTTAGCTACGTCTTTTAATCAAATGACAAAACAGGTGCAGCAATCCTTTGATCGCGTGGAAATAGCCCTTAAAGAATCAGAGGAAAAGTACAAGGTTCTTTTTAAAACAGCACCAATCAGTATTTCCATTACCGATAAAAATGGTTATATCCTTGAGGGCAATGACATTGCGAAAGACTGGTTTGGAGAATCACAGCCATTGCAGCAAGAAGAATGTGAAGAGCGTAAGCCAAGTCCTAACGTAATCCGTCCTGATGGCTCAGTGATGCCAGTCGAAGAATATGCTTGTATTCAAGCTTTAAGAAATCAAGTTCCTATTTACGATGTAGAAACGGGAATTGTATGTGCTGATGAGGTTTTACGTTGGTTTAGCGTCAGTGCTGCGCCGATCGCTTCAGAGCTTTATGGAGTGGTGTTGATCCATATTGATATTAGCGATCGCAAGCTTTCTGAGTTAGCTGTAAATGCAGAGATGTTGCGCCGTAAAGCTCTATTTGATGCATCCCTAGATGGGATTGTGATGCTGGATCAAGAGTGTAATGTTATAGAAGCTAATGCTAGTTTTGCGAGAATGCTAGGCTATTCTTTAGAAGAAATAGTTAATCTAAATGTTAAAGATTTTGATGCTCATTGGACAATAGAAGAACTTGATCAGAAAATCGAAACTAACAATCTCTGTCTCGATACCTTTGTAACCCGTCATCTTCGCAAAGATGGATCGATCTATGATGTGGAAATTAGTACAAATTCAGTGGATTGGTATGGTCAATCTGTTAATTTTTGTATTTGTCGCGATATTAGCGATCGCAAGCAAGCTGAAATTGTCTTGCAGCAAACTCTTAATGAATTAAACTATCACATTGAAAATTCACCACTAGCAACTATCCGATGGGATCAAGAATTTCGAGTCGTCTATTGGTCAAAACAAGCCGAGGATATATTTGGTTGGAGTGCCGCCGAAGTTTTGGGTAAAACTATGCAGGATTGGCAATTCATTCATGAAGATGATTTAGAGAGCGTCATGCTGAAAGCCGCGAAACTAGTGAGTGGAATCAGCGTCACCTGTCAGAATCGCAACTATCACAAAGATGGCTCTATCATCTATTGTGAATGGTATAACACGGCACTAGCTGATGAGTCTGGGAATTTGATATCGATTCTGTCCCTTGCCCATAACATTAGCGATCGCCAGCACCTTGAAAAAGAACTAATTCATAGCCGAAATCTGCGAGAAGCAATCTTTAATGAATCTAGTGATGCACTATTTTTAGTTGATAGTGAGACTCGGCTTACCATCGATTGCAATCAGCAAGCAGTGAAACTATTTGAAGTAGATTGCAAAGACGATCTGATTAATATTGAAGGTCATATTCTCCAAAAACGGCTATTTACTCCACAAGAAAGTGCCCAAATTATCCAAGAAGTAAATCAAAAAGGATTCTGGAGCTTAGAAGTTGAATATATCACTCGTAAGGGACGCGAATTTTGGGGAGATCTTTCTGCCAAACAAATTACCTTTGAAGATCAGCGTTTTCACCTAGTGCGCGTAGTGGATATCACCAACCGCAAACACACCGAAATCGCCTTAGCTGAAGCAAAAACTGCCGCAGAGGAAGCTACTAGAGCAAAGAGTTCATTTTTGGCAAGCATGAGTCATGAAATTCGCACACCGATGAATGGGGTGATTGGCATGACGCAACTTCTGGAAATGACCGAGATGACAACCGAGCAAGAGGAATTTGTCAAAATAATCAAAGATAGTGGTGAAGCTCTCCTGACAATTATCAATGACATTCTCGATTTCTCAAAGATCGAATCAGGAATGTTGGAAATAGAAGCTAAAGATTTTGTCCTAGAAGAAGTGATCAAAGGCGTTTGCAATTTATTGAAAAATCAAGCGATCGCCAGACAAGTCGATCTCCAATATGCGATCGCCACTGATATCCCTCAGCGTCTAATCGGCGATCATGCCCGTTTACGTCAAATCCTTCTCAATCTAGTCGGAAATGCCGTTAAATTCACTCAAAATGGTCAGGTTATGATCTCAGTTAGTGGGAAAGTTCGCCCCCCCAGCCCCTCTTCCAGAGAGCCAGCGCAACAAGAGATGGGAAGAGATAGGGAAGACTATGAGCTAAGTTTTGCGATCGCTGATACAGGTATTGGCATTCAAAGCGATCGCCTTGATCGCTTATTTCAACCCTTCACCCAAGCCGATCCTTCGATTAGTCGCAACTATGGAGGTACTGGATTAGGCTTAGCCATCAGTAAACGTCTCGCCGAACTAATGGGTGGCACAATTTGGGTAGAGAGCCTTGGTCAAATTGGGGGCAGTCCACCTCTCGTTTGGAAGTCACAGCCGCGCTCACCTCAAGGGGCAACTTTCTACTTTAATGTCACTTTATCAATTTACAAAACAGTCAACAACACCCAAGCAGTTTCGGCGCAACTGTTTGAGATTGACAACAAAATGGCAGAAAGACATCCCTTACGAATTCTGGTAGTAGATGACAATCTCGTTAACCAAAAGATTGCAAAATTAATGTTTGCCAGACTGGGCTATCACTCAATGGAGATCGCTAACAATGGATTAGAAGCAGTGCAAGCAGTGAAAAATCATGACTATGATTTAGTCTTGATGGATGTTCAAATGCCTATTATGGATGGATTAACAGCTACAAAGGCGATTCGCACAGAGCTAAGAAGTAATGTGCGGATTATCGCGATGACGGCTGATGCTATGCCCGAAGATCGCCAAGCTTGTTTTGATGCAGGTATGGATGATTACATCAGTAAACCCGTTAATATCCAAGCAATTATGAATCTAGTTTCCTCTATATGCTAAAAGCTTTAATTAGCTAGGTATAGAAAGCTTTTAGCATATAGCAACTCAAGAGATAGCTAGCAAGAAGATGAGTGGCGGCGCTTCGCGCCGCCACTCATCTTCTTGGTTTTATGTCCTAAGCAAAACTTACATTGCTATAGTTTAAAGAAAAATTTGTGGTAGCGCAGTGAAATCGTCCCACCAAAAAACGGCGGAAACTTTACACAAGGCTGTTTTGCGATACAATAATGATTTTAAAACTGTCTTAATGAGCATCTCCCCCAAGCGATCGCTATTCTCCAAAGTTCCACTTAGCTTGGTGCTAATTGTTCCATTTGTAACATTAGTTGTGGGGACTGTTACATTAGTTAGCTATTTGTCTTATCAGAGTGGACAGCAAGCGATCGCAAATTTAGCTAATCAGCTACTGCGCCAAACCTCAGAACGGGTAAGCGATCGCCTCGATACCTATTTACAGCGATCGCAGCAGATTGTCGCAGCTAATCAATTAGCAGTGAAACAAGGAACCCTAAATCTTGATGACAAAGAACAACTACGACAACAACTTTGGCAACAAATTCTTTTAAATCCATCACTGCCAGCAAGTAGTTTTTGGAGCGAAGAAGGTACAGTGGTTGGCTATTTGCGAGTTGATTCCCAAGAGGTACAACAACTTGCTGAAAAAGCCACAGGTAAACCTATTCCTCGTGGCTCCATTTTCTTTAACGAAGTCACCCCTAATCAGCGACGATATTATACTGTTGACCCGCAAGGTAAGCCATTTCAACTATTTTTACAATCTAACGATGACTTTCGCAATATTACTTGGTACAAGCAAGCAAGAGCGATCGGGAAACAAGCATGGACACCCATATCTTTAGCAAGAGTTATCCCCACCCTGCAAACAGTTGCGGTTGCTCCAGTCATTGATACCACTGGCAAATTTTATGGTTTTTTTACTGCTAACTATCTCTTGTCAGATATCAGCCTATTTCTCTCTCAGTTAAAATTTACACCCACTGGACAAATATTTATCATCGAGAGATCGGGCGAGCTTGTGGCAACATCTGTAGCTGAGGAAGCTTCGGGATTAAAAAAGATTGATGGACAGGTTATGCGACTCACGGCGATCGGCAGTCAAGATAAATTGACAAGGGAAGTTTCTAAACAACTACTTCAGCAACTTGATAGTTTCGATCAACTCAAGGAATCCAGACAGTTTGATCTAAATATTGAAGGATATCGTCAATTTGTGCAGATTACTCCTTATCGGGACAAATATGGATTGAACTGGCAGTTAGTGACCGTGATTCCAGAATCTGACTTCATCACCGAAATTCAGGAAAATGCTTATCGTACAGGACTTTTATGCATTTCTGCTCTAATAGTTTCTGTGGGAATAGGGATTTGGACATCTCGACGTATTGGGCGATCGCTGTCTTATCTTACTAAAGCCACCAAATCTTTTTCTGAACATCGTCTTGAGCAACCAATCCCCAATACAACTATTACTGAAGTGCAAGCTTTAAAAGAAGCTTTACATCAAATGATGGTTGATCTCCGAGATGCCGATCAAATGCGCTTGAATTATCAGCAAGATTTGGAGCGACAGGTTGCAGAAAAAACAGATGCTCTGATTGAAGCCCAACGCATCGCCCGCGTGGGGAGTTGGGAGTTGGATGTCAAGACTGGGCTAATCACTTGGTCGGCTGAAATATACCGTATTCTTGGAGTTGATCCCACAGCAGACTCACCTAGATATCCAAATGTTATTGACCGTATTATTCCAGAAGACCGATTTAGACTTTGTACAGCCATAGATGATGCAATCACCAACGGCACGCCCTACAGTATTGAATATGGCAACTTTCTCCCCGATCGCTCCATCTGTTATCTTCTTAGCCGTGGAGAGCCAGTATTTGATGAACAGGGAAAAGTAATTAAACTCCGTGGTACGGCTCAAGATATTAGCGATCGCAAACAAGCCGAAATTGCCCTAAAACAAACACTAAAAGAACTAAATTATCATATTGAAAACTCTCCTTTGGCAACTATTCGATGGAATCACGAATTTCGGGTGGAATATTGGTCAAGTCAAGCAGAATTAATATTTGGGTGGAAATCGGCAGAAGTTCTGGGCAAAAAAATTACTGATTGGAAATTTATCCATGAAGATGATCAAGAAATAGTTAATCAAGATATCCTCATATTGATGAGCGGGATAGGTGTTACCTGTGCAAATCGCAATTATCACAAAGATGGCACAATTCTTTACTGCGAATGGCACAATTCGGCGCTATCTGATGATTCAGGAAATTTGATATCAATGTTGTCGCTAGCTCAAGATGTAACCGATCGCAAACAAGCAGAATTTGCTTTAGCCGAAGCTAAGGAGATCGCAGAAACAGCAACTAAAGCTAAAAGTGCATTTTTAGCAAATATGAGTCATGAAATCCGTACACCTATGAATGGTGTGATCGGTATGACGCAGCTTCTAGAGACTACTGACCTTACAGAAGAACAAGCAGATTTTGTGAAAACCATTAAAGACAGTGGTGAAACTCTGTTAACCGTGATCAACGACATTCTAGACTTCTCTAAAATCGAATCAGGAAGATTAGAAATCGAAGAATGGGAATTTGTATTAGAAGATGTGGTGAGTGGAGTTTGTAAGTTACTAGAAACCCAAGCGAAGAATAAAAATATTAGGCTCCAATATGCGATCGCCCCTGTAGTTCCAGACATTGTGATCAGCGATTATTCTCGTTTGCGTCAAATCTTGCTAAACCTTGTTGGCAATGCGGTGAAATTTACCCATCAGGGGCAGGTCTCAATTTTAGTCAGTGGTACCCCCCTAGGTTTCCAGACCTCGTTCCCAGAAGCAAAGAAGGACAAATCTCTTGATTCCCCAGAGTCAAAGGAATTAGGTTTGAAGGATCGGTATCAGCTAAAGTTTACGATCGCAGATACAGGTATTGGCATCAAAGGCGATCGCCTTAATCACCTATTTCAACCCTTCACTCAAGCTGATGCTTCCGTTAGTCGGAAATTTGGTGGAACTGGCTTAGGACTGGCGATCAGCAAACGCCTCGTCGATTTGATGCATGGCACTATTTGGGTGGAAAGCTGTGGTCAAGTTGGTGGTTATCCTCCCGCAGGCTGGCAACCTTTACTAGAGCCTCAAGGATCAACATTTCACTTTGAGATCGTAGTCTCAACTAGTGAAAAAATTAAACAACCCCTAGATTCTTCTATCAAGAAAGTAGCGATCGATAAACAGATTGCCGAGAAATTACCGTTAAAAATTCTTTTAGTAGAAGACAATCAAGTTAATCAAATGGTTGTTTGTTCACTGCTCAAAAAACTTGGTTATGAAGTCGCTGATATTGCTAATAATGGATTAGAAGCAGTCCAAGCTGTTAAAGATCATAACTATGATTTGGTATTAATGGATTTGCAAATGCCAGAAATGGATGGATTAACAGCCACAAAGATTATTCGTACTGAATTAATGAGTCAAGTCAGGATTGTCGCTATGACTGCTGATGTGCTACCTGATGATCGTCAAGCCTGTGTTGATGTAGGCATGAATGATTACGTCAGCAAACCGATTAACATCGAAGAAATTATGCGTGTAATTTCGAGCCAAAAAAACTATCTCCCTACGAATCATCCTAATTCACAAAAGTATGACGATACTTTTACCAATTGGGATAAGTGACAGAAAGAACCTATTTAATGTGCGATCGACAAAAGCGAAAAATGGTAAGAATCGCTAAGCGATTCTTACCATTTTTCGCCATTTACGTCGTGCAAAGCACGACGCAAATGGCTATATTGAAATCACGTTTTTTAAGCTAGAAGCTAGTCTCTAAACTGTGGTTGGGATTTTCGATTTTACTGGTGCAAAGCTAGGCACAACAATCGATTTATCCTGCTTGGTGAGGCGATCGTATAGTTCCTTAGTATTAGGGTAGTTAGCCGCAGGGAATGTCTCGAAGCGGTTATAAGGTACAACATCTTCGCCAAATGCATCGAGGAATTCACGGCTGTTAACCATTTCCGTAACCATTGCCTTGATGCCACTAGTTGCCAAAATTACATTATATTTGCGGATTTCAGCTTGATCGAGGGGCGCACGTCCTAAGAAGTGCTTTGTACCCAACTCGATCACCTTGGTGTTGGGGAATGGTGCGTAGAATTCCTTGATATAGAGTTCGGATGTACCGATCGCCAAGATGAATTCCTTGACCGTGGTTTCTTTGTTGAGCAACTTGGAAGTAAATTGGCTGAACTGTGCGTCAGCAACATAGGCATCCATGTCACGCTCGAACACTTGACGGTAAGCAGCACGAACCAAAGCGCCTGTTTCTACAGGATCGGTGGTGGTGAGCTTGAAGATCTTGCGTTGTTCGCGTTTCTTGTCAACACCTTGGTTGATGCGATCGCGAATCGATACAGAAGAACGCTCTTCGGTGACTTGACCAAGTTCGATGAACTTAGCTGTTGGCTCAACCACGACCTTAGTGCCTTTCTCTTCACCCAAGGTGCTGTTACGATTGTTGCGAAGTGATACACCTGCGGGGGTCAGATAGCGCTCGTAAGGAACCGTATCTTCACCGAAGGCTTGCTCATATTCCTTGGTATCAAGGATTGCATCTACAACAGCGTAGAAACCTTTCTTTGATGCGAGATCAAAGTAAGCATTCATCTCAGGACGACCGTAGGTAGGACGACCCAAGAGGCGGCGATGGGTAAATTCGATCGCCTTACAGACATAAAGCTTAGTCCAGTAGCGATCGCGGAAGATCGGTGACTTCGCCAACATTCTGACAAACTCACGCACGGAAATGTCACCATTTTCTAGCTTGATTTCTGCGAGGGTGAGGCGCTGACCAGAGTAAGGAATAAAGCCAATGATTTGTAGATAAAGAGCACGAATCACTGCTTGGGTAGAGCTTTCCGAGTTGGTGATGCTCAAGCCCTTTACCGACGATTTTCTAGCACCTTTACCGATCTTGACGTTATCGCGGAGAGTTTGATCGAGCTTGAATACCTTGGGACTCATCGGATCGATTGAGCCAGTTGCCGATGGGTTGCCAAGTTGGTTGGTGATACCAGCACCATTGCGGATCAAGATGCGACGGGTATCTTTGCCAAAAGGAGCAGGGGAGGCGCTGGGGTTGCGGGTTTCTTTGGGGAAAATCGCGCCAAACGTAATTTCCAGAGGATCGTTACCAGCACCGTAAACATGCTGATCAGGCAATGGATTCTGATAAGCCGCAAACAAGGTGATGAACTGAGGAACCTTGCGGAAAGGTGCAGAGTAGTTGAACAGGTCAAACTGTGCGCCCCAGTTACGGGCTGTTTGAGCTTCTTGTCCGTATCCACGTTGATAAGGTACGGTTTCTTCGCCGAAGTAGTCGCTGTACTCTCTGGAGTTAACTAGCGCATTGACTAGGGCGGGTAGACCACCTTTGGAAACGATCGCAAAGTAAGCAGCAACTTCTTCACGACTTTCAGGTGAGCGTCCAAGGAAATGCTTGAATGCTAGTTCTACAGCGCGGGAGTTGATGAAAGGTAGGAAAAACTGATCGCGGTATAGCGGCGATAAACCTAAGCGACGCACAAATTCACGTACCGAGATTTCGCCATTCTTTACCTTAGAATCAAGATCCGAAATACCTTGGCTATAAGCACGAGCAATATCACGCTCGAAAACTTGACGATAGGCAGCTTTGACAACTGCATTCTTTTCAGCGCCAGTCATCGCTGCCTTCATCACAAACTTCTGACGACGCTCTGCGGTGTTGAAGTAGATCTGAGGTAGAGAGAGACCTTGTAGGTCAGGAGAGTTGCGCTGACGGACTTTAGGTGATGGGGTCGCGGCTTTGAATTCAGCGATCGCCACATCCATATACTGCTTAATAATTTCAATCGCAGTAGGATCGTTAACGAAATAACTTGCTGCTGCTTGCTTCATAGTTTGTAAAGCAACGATCGTGGCATCGGTCGAGCAAGCTGCTTCGATGATTTCACGCAAGCCACGCACGTTTTGAGCAAGGATATTGGGGTCACCAGCAACGATCGCATAGGTGGCATAACGCAAGAACCATGACAAGTCACGCAGGGACTTCTTCATGCGGTCTGCGCCATATCGGGAAATATTAATTGGGCGGAAATTAGGTGGAGGCGTATCTACAACTCCAATAAGCCCTGTATTACTGAAGAAATTTTTGATGGTTCCTAAAAAGCCACCTTCGCTTGCTTCAGTATAAGTGGTTGTCCCAAGTTCCATGCCGACCTTGACATCAACCACGCGACCAGCGCGATCAACTTCAAGCACTTCTGAGCCTTTGGGCTTTTCCAAAAATGCCATGGCTGATCCACCCGTAAAAATACGGCTAGCCGCCTTGGAAACGATATTGTCTGAGTTTTTGGTCAAAATCGCAGCAATTTCGATGCGCTTTAGTCCAGATTGAAAGTATGTGGACAGATCATCTAGTTCGCTACGAGTCGCGAAGCGATCTTGTTGCTCTATCTGGGAAATTGTGGAAGTTATAGCGGTCTGATATAGACGAGGGCGGGCATTTACTGCACCACTTGACGCTGTTACGCTCATGTGTCTGCCTTGTGATCTTTAAAGGGTATGTAAAAAGTCGAAATAATAACTACCCAGTATAGGGTTTTCCAACTAAATATCTAACTCTATCTCATCAGAAAATGCTGCATTTACAGGTATTTCAACCAAAAACTAACGATAAGTTTTGTAAAGCAAGCACCTTGGTGATGCTGTGTATTCATATATAGGTGTATGTAGGACATAAGCGCGATCGCCCTGCATACACCTATATTTTAGATTTTGTTAAGCTGGATCTAAATTTTAGTCGCCAAATTAGTTGTCGGGCAACCAAATCAACAAGACAGGTAAAACGAAATTTCAAGCATTGCATCATCGATTGAACAAACCAGACCAATATCTGAAAATCGGGGCTTGCTATTAAGTAGATGGGCATAATTAATTACAAACCCAAACCCGTAAAGTTGCGCCCCTGCGGGGCGCAACTTTACGGGTTTGGGTAATTTATTCTGCACAGGTACATATCACCAATCCTAGCGATCGCCGTTTACCGATCTATGCACTTCTCGGTGTACCTGAAGTCTGGAGTTACAGCACTTTGCACTCTAAGTAAACTAAAAATCTAGAAAGCTGTCTCGCCCGCTACGCGGGCGAGACAGCTTTCTAGATTTTAATTATGGCGAGCTACTTAGATATTTTAAATCGCGCCAAGCCTGTTCTACAAATTCCAAAAACTCTGCTTGAAATCTCTCCGTTGAGAAGCGCATCGCATTTTCGTGACAGGTTGTAGGTGATATGCGATCGCTATTTCGCTCAAATTCAAGCACTGCCGCACGGATACTCACCACCGTCTGCTCCGCAAAAAATACACCCGTGGGGCGATCGCAGTCTAAGCCACATATTGACTCACATACACCACCACGTCCATAGGCAATCACTGGTGTACCGCAGGCTTGTGCCTCTACAGGTGTAATCCCAAAATCCTCCTCAGCCGCAAACACAAAGGCTCTCGCCTTTTGCATATATTCGCGCAAAGCCTCTGGTTCTAGATGACCAAGAAATTTGATGTTACTGCTTGCCTTCGCCCGAATCTTTGCCATTTGTTCTCCATCACCAATGACGATCAAGGAGCGATCGCCCATCTGCGAAAAAGCTTCCACAATCAGATCAATGCGCTTATAGGGAACTAATCGGGAAGCGGTGAGATAGAATTCCTGCTTTTGTTCATAAAGTGTGTAATTTCGCAAATCTACGGGTGGATAGATCACTGTCGCCGATCGCCGATAAACCTTCTGAATCCGACGGGCAATAAATTCGGAATTTGCGACAAATAGATCGACTCCGTTGGCTGTGCGCGTATCCCAAATTCTGATTTGATGCAAGATCCATCTCGCAATCCAGCTTTTAATTCCCCGTTCTAAGTTTGATTCTTTAAGATATTGGTGTTGCAAGTCCCAAGCATAACGAATCGGGGAATGCACATAGGAAATATGTAATTGGTGGGGCGAAGTTAGTACTCCTTTGGCGACGGCATGGGAACTAGAAATAATTAGGTCGTATGCCGATAGATCAAGCTGCTCGATCGCTAAGGGCATAAGTGGCAAATATTGGCGAAACTTAGTTTTGGCGAAGGGTAATTTTTGAATAAAAGTTGTCTTAACTGGTTTATTTTGAATAAAGCCCCGTTGCGAATCATTGAGAAAATCTACGACTGCAAACAGATCAGCATGGGGAAATAAATTTAAAATCTGTTCAACCACGCGCTCCGATCCTGCGTAGGTCACAAACCATTCATGAACGATCGCAACCTTGAGATTTTCTAAGTTTGGCATAATCAATTTCTAAGGTAGGGTGGGCAAAGCCCACCTTATTAATTTTTGGTGTGGGTGTTCAGCATTGCGGCGCGAAGCGCCGCAATGCTAATTCTTCTCTGGGAAGGGAGTAACCTACTCAGTGTTAATAATTATGGTTAAAATAGCAACGTTGAACGGGTCTACTTTATGAAGTTTCACAGATTATCTTCAGCATTGGCATCTGTTGGTCTAGCGATCGCTAGTATCACAGGGTTTTCCGTTGTGACATTTTCTTCGCAAAGGCCTGAGGCGGCGATCGCTCAAGAAGCTGCACCGACTGTAACGACATCATCAAGCGCCAACAAGATCGCCCTAGCCAAACATTTACGAAAAATTGGCGCAAAGCTCTATACCGCCTACTGGTGTCCCCATTGCCACAATCAAAAACAACGATTTGGTAAGGAAGCTGTAAAACACTTAGAAGTGATTGAATGCGATCGGCGCGGTGTCAAGCCTCAAACCCAACTTTGCCGAGACAAAAAAATTCGAGCTTATCCCACATGGGAAATTAACGGCAAGCTGTACCCTGGAAATCACTCCCTAGAAAGCATTGCCAACTTTTCTCAATATCGTGGCAATTTATAGGTTGTTGGCAACAAGCGATCTTGCAAGATATGGCTTTACATGCATTAATTGAGTCCTATGCATTAAATTGCTGAATTTGCAACTAGTAGTTGCGGGTAACTTGATAGTGTAGTTACCATCCTACTAAAAAATAGCAATTTTCTGCATAAACATTGTATATAGGTTAAGAAGGTATTTGATAAGCCATTAATTTTGATAATTAATAGTTTATTGATCTTCCCTTTATTTTGATTACCGCGAACCTTGCAGGCTAATATGTCTACCCTTGTTATTGTCGAATCGCCCACTAAAGCCCGCACCATTCGCAACTTTTTGCCTGCTGGATATCGAGTAGAGGCATCTATGGGTCATGTGCGCGATTTGCCACAATCAGCTAGTGATATTCCTGCCGACCTAAAGGGTACGGAATGGGCTAAGCTCGGCGTGAATGTTGATGCCGACTTTGAGCCACTCTACATCGTGCCAGACGACAAGAAAAAGATTGTCCGCGAACTCAAGTCAGCGTTAAAAGGTGTCAAGGAATTGATCCTAGCGACTGACGAAGACCGTGAAGGGGAAAGTATTTCTTGGCATTTATTGCAAATCTTGCAACCCAAAGTACCAATTAAGCGCATGGTTTTCCATGAGATCACCTCTGAGGCAATTAAGGGCGCATTAAAAAATTGTCGCCAGATTGACGATCGCCTTGTCCATGCCCAAGAAACGCGCCGCATTCTCGATCGCCTTGTGGGTTACACCCTCTCACCTTTGCTATGGAAAAAAATCGCATGGGGCTTGTCGGCTGGGCGCGTGCAGTCCGTAGCTGTGCGGTTAATCGTCAATCGTGAACGTGAACGCCGCGCTTTTAAATCTGGTAGCTATTGGGATTTGAAGGCAAATCTCTATGCTCCGAAACAGGAATTTCCTGTGCAGCTAGTCTCGGTCGGCGGCACAAATGTGGCTACGGGTAAAGACTTTGACGAATCGACGGGCAAAATTGCCAGAGGTCGCAAGGTTTTATTGTTGGATGAAGCGGCGGCGATCGCATTGCAACAGCGTTTAAATGGCAAAGTCTGGTCAGTGAGCAATCTGGATGAACGCCCCACCACCCGCAAGCCTTCACCACCTTTCACCACCTCGACCTTACAACAAGAAGCCAACCGTAAATTGCGACTATCAGCACGGGACGCGATGCGCGTAGCTCAAGCCCTGTATGAGCAAGGCTTTATTACTTACATGCGTACTGACTCGGTGCATCTCTCACAACAGGCGATCGCCGCAGCGCGTACCTGTGTGACCACGATGTACGGCAGTAACTTCCTCAGCAAAGAGCCGCGCCAGTATGTGACTAAATCTAAAGGCGCACAGGAAGCCCACGAAGCCATCCGTCCCGCAGGTGAAACTTTTCGCACACCGCAAGAAACAGGGTTGTCAGGACGGGAATTAGCGCTCTATGACCTAATTTGGAAGCGCACCGTTGCCTCACAAATGGCGGATGCTCAGCTAACCATGCTCAGTGTGCAGCTAACCGTTGAAGACGCAATTTTCCGAGCTTCAGGCAAACGTATTGATTTTGCAGGATTTTTCCGCGCCTACGTCGAAGGCTCCGACGATCCCGATGCCGCCCTTGAAGAAAAAGAGGTAATGTTGCCTCCGCTAAAAATTGGCGATCATCCTGTTTGCCGTGAGTTAAATACGGTCGGACATGAAACTCAACCTCCCGCCCGCTATACCGAAGCTGCCCTCGTAAAAATGCTCGAAAGTGAAGGCATCGGTCGTCCTAGTACCTATGCCAGCATTATCGGTACAATCTGCGATCGCGGCTATGTGCAGCTTGTGAATAATGCGTTGATTCCCACCTTCACGGCTTTTGCTGTTACCAGTTTATTAGAGGAGCATTTCCCCAACTTAGTCGATCCTAGTTTCACTTCTAAAATGGAACAAACCCTCGATGATATTTCTACAGGCAGCGTGGAATGGCTACCCTATCTCAAGAAATTTTATTCGGGTGAACAAGGCTTAAGCGGACAGGTAAAGTCTCGCGATAGTCTCATTGATGGCGAAGCGGCGCGAACAGTACGTCTTGAAGGCTTAGATGATGATGTCAAAGTCAAAATCGGTAAGTTTGGTGCTTACATTCAAGTTGGAGAAGGCGATCGCACTGTTAATTCTTCCATTCCTCAGAACCTCACTCCTTCCGATTTAGTGCCTGAAAAGATTGAACTCTTACTTAAACAGAAACTGGAAGGTCCCGATCAAGTCGGCATTCATCCAGACCTGAATGAGCCAATCTTTATGATGATGGGGCAGTATGGTCCCTATGTGCAGCTAGGTCAAGCGACAGAAGCTGTTCCCAAACCTAAACGCGCTTCATTGCCAAAGGGAATGCAACCAGAAAATGTCACCGTTGATATTGCTGTCAAGTTATTGGCTTTGCCACGTACATTAGGCGCTCATCCTGATACTGGTAATCGTGTGTTTGTGAATACGGGACGATTTGGACCCTATGTTTGTCATACCAAAGGTAATGGCGACAAGGATGACAACCGATCGCTAAAATCGACTGATGATCCCTACAGCATCACCTTTGAACGCGCCTTAGAACTACTAGCGCAACCCAAAACTCTGCGAGGAGCGGCGGCAGCAAAAGTATTGAAATCCCTTGGCAAACATCCCAGTGATGATGAAGCGATCGAAATTCTCGATGGTAAGTATGGTGCATACGTGAAGCATGGCAAGGTCAATGTATCTCTAACTAAGGAGCAGACTGTGGAAGGGCTGACCTTAGAAGAGGCCTTATCGATGCTAGCAAGTAAGTCTGGCAAAAGCACTAGTAAGCGCACTAAGTCCGCGTCTAGCGAAACTAAGAAGACTACTACAAAAAAGACTACTACCAAGTCCACCGCAACTAAAGCTACAACGACTAAGACCGCCGCTAAAACTACTAAAAAAGCCACAACCACCAAAAAGGCTGCTGCAACTAAATAACTGATGTTACGTGGAACGCAGATGATGAATCTCTTGCTACTAGCGTCATAGGGCAAGCACGGGGGCATTGCCCCTACCTGAATAATTCATGTCCTGTAGGGGCTGCGCCCCCGTGCCAGCCCTCAATATTGAGGATCGCAAGAATTCCTTCCACGTAACATCAGTAAATAAAAGAAAAGCGGCGCGATGCGCCGCTTTTCTTTGGCCAGAGTGATGGCGGCGCGAAGCGCCGCCATCACTCTTTTTTTTATACGAGTCTGACTAACTTCGCACTCAAGTCCCACATGCGTTCAGCTCTAGCATCATCACGGGCTTGGGGAGAGACAGTCTGCACAAAAGATTTACCATCCTTTTTCTGACGATTACCCCAACTCCAGTAGGCTCCCGATTGCTTGTATTCAGGATCAGCGATGACAGCAGCAACTCTCTCTCCTGATAGCTCCTGAGTAACATATCCCTTAGTGATGTTCTTTTGGAATAGTGGGAATAGCTTCTGAAAGAGAGGGTAGTGATTACGGAAGAGAGGCGTGTCAGCGACACAACCAGGGTAGAGGGAAGTAAAGGTAATCCCTGTGGATTCATGGTAGCGGCGGTGCAATTCGCGCATGGTCAAGATATTACAAACCTTGCTCTCTTTGTAGGCACGAACTGGTTCAAACTTTTTGCCATTTGCCATCGAGATCGGTGGTTTGAAGCCCTTCTCAAAACCTTCAAGATTACCAAGATCAGGTTGCGGAGGAATCTTGCCACCCAGTTCGTCGGGGTTGTGGGTAACGGTTCCCAAAATGACCATACGGCGATCGGGATGGGTGGACTTTTTCATATCCTCTAGCAGGAGATTGCAGAGGAGGAAGTGGCTGAGGTGATTGGTGGTCATCGTCAACTCAAAGCCTTCAGGCGATCGCAGGGGTTCTTTGAGTAAAGGCATATAGATAGCAGCATTGCACAACAGAGCATCAAGGGGCATTCCTGTTGCTCGGAATTTAGCCACAAATTCGCGCACACTGACCAAGGAACCCAGATCTACTTGGATGATCGTGTAACTATCTTTAGGAATACCGACAGATTCGGCGGCTTTTTCGGTTTTGGGGATATTGCGGCAAGCCATAACGATATGCCAGCCTTTATCTGCCATTGCTTTGGCTGACCATAAACCAACGCCTGAAGATGCACCTGTAATAATGACTGTAGGTTTGTGAAATTGTGACATTTTTAAGAATTAATCTATAGACTTTGACTAGAATTTTACAGCGATTTGGGATTAAGCGACAAATGGGAGTCAAAGCTTTACGCTGAGAGTATTTGTAGAATATTAATGGCGATCGCTTAGCGTAGCTCATACCTCTAAGATGGTGTTATATCTATAGCTACCTATATCAAGTGTGAGGCGGCGCTTCGCACCGCCTCACACTATTTGGGTTTTATGTCCTAACAAGAAAGGCGACAGCTATAAGTAGCTATGCATAGCAAGCAAAGGCAATTTGCAAATTCACAAAAAAAGTCGGAGATCTACGCATCTACAGGTTTCTTTTGATGTTTAAGCAAAAAAATCTTACAATCCATTACCGATCGCAAAAAATGCTGACCAATAATTAGGATGATTGTATTGTGGCGATTTGATCAAGGCAATTTGCGATCGACGTAATGCTTCCGTAACCGTGACATCCCCTTTTTGAAGTTCACCATAAAAAGCACTCATGAGTGCTTGTGTGCCTGCATCATCAACTTTCCAAAGAGAGGCGATCGCATTTTTTGCACCTGCTTTCTGAACTTGATAACCAAAGCCTAAGATTTCCACCCCATCGCCCAGCTTACCAACTCCAGTCTGACAAGCACTCAGCACAATCAAATCGATATTTGGGATTTGCCAATCGGTGATTTCATTGAGACGGATTTTGTCGCCGTTGCCAAAAATGATGAAGGAGTTATCTGGTACACCAATGTTAAATTCGGCATGGGTGGCGAGATGCAGAATATTATGGTTTTTAAATTTTGATTCGATCGCTTGGCGGCTGAATTGATCTTCGATAAGTGTGACTGAGTTATTAAAAGAGTTGGCGATCGCTTGAACTTCCTTAAGGGTTGCGGGTAAAGCTGTTTGTCCATGCTTTTGCTCTCCTGCTTTACCGCCAAATGCTCCTGCTAGGATATTGGGTTGTATATTTTGATTTGGGGTAAAGTCGAAGAGGCTATAGGCAATCAGATTACTAATGCGATATTTCTCAGCTAACCATTGTTTGTCGTCATAGAGTGCGGCAATGGGAATATAGCGCAAGATGCCATCGGGTGCATAGAGGATTGTGGTAGCTTTGGCTTGGATGAGTTCGGCTTCGATGGGTTTGATCAGCAATTGGTAGAGTTGTGTGGCAGGTTCTTTGACATCTTCAGAGCCAGCATCAAGGAGTCCAGCCCTAAAATCAGTTACTAGGGTTTCTAGTTCTTTTTGAGAGATTTTGACGGTGCGACTGATGGGGATGGTGTTGGGTGAGAAGAGGATGATTTCTATGCGATCGCTTAAAATCAGAGGATAAAGTAAGGCAGTTCCTTGAGGGATTTTTTGGAGATAGTCGGGTACTTTGTTGATTTCTGATTTGGGAAGTTGTTGGATCTGCTTAGCAAGTTGGCTGTTAATTTCAGAACTATTCTCAAAGCTAACCGCTAATAGCTTATCGCTAATCGCTTTCTCTGGTGATAAAAGTCTCACTCCTTGAGCCGATCTGTCACTGCCTTTGATGTTTTTGAGATAGTCTTCGAGTTCTTGAACTTTGAGCAGGTCAAGGACTTGCAGGGCTTCGATGATCCGACCTTGTTGGAGCAGAATATCTGCGAGGTTACGATAGGTCTTTTCAATGGGTGCGACCTCAATACAATACAATTATTAGACAGCAGCAGGAAACCCATACTGATTGAGATTGTCCCAGAATTGCTCCCAACGAGTAGAAGTTAAAACTAAAGCTCTTAAACTCAAAATTATGCTC